>NZ_JARRQY010000046.1:0-53468 GCF_037381185.1 Acidihalobacter sp. | reverse complement strand
TAGCCGTCGGCGAGCGACAGAACGGTCGCGGCAAGTGGCTCGGCCAGTTGTCCGGCCAGTTCGGCGCTTTCGACAAGCAGCACCTTACGCACGCCTTCAAGCCTGGCGGCCTCTTCAGCGGCTGGCCTGGCGGCCTGGCCGGCCACCAGCACATCAATGTCGGAGCCGAGCTTTACGGCCGCCGAGAGCGCTTTGGCCGTCTGTTCGGAGAGCGATTGATTGTCGTGTTCTGCAACGAGGAGAATTGCCATCTGTCTATGCCCTCCAATCACCGTTCAAAGGACGCCGGCTTCGTTCCGGAGCTTGTCGACCAACTCGGCAACAGCGCCCACTTTGACGCCTGCCTTCCGGCCCTGCGGTTCCTCGGTCCTCAACACCTTGAGCCGAGGCCTGATTTCGATGCCGTAGTCGGCCGGCGCCTTCTGCTCGAGCGGCTTTTTCTTGGCCTTCATGATGTTGGGCAACGAGGTGTAGCGCGGCTCGTTGAGGCGCAGGTCGGTGGTGACGATGGCCGGAAGCCTGAGTTCGACCACCTGCAGGCCAGTATCCACTTCGCGGGTCACAGTGGCCTTGCCGTCGACAAGCTCCACTTTGGAGGCGAAGGTGCCCTGCGCCCAGCCCAGCAATCCGGCCAGCATCTGACCGGTCTGGTTGGCATCGTCGTCGATCGCCTGCTTGCCGAGCATGACCAGTTCCGGCTGTTCCTCTTCGGTCACGCCTTTAAGAACCTTGGCCACATCCAGCGGCTGCACCTCTTCGTCGGTCCGGACCAGAATTGCTCTGTCGGCGCCCATGGCGAGCGCTGCGCGTAACGTTTCCTGCGCCTTGTCCGGACCGATGGACACGGCCACGACCTCCGAGGCCACCCCCGCTTCCTTGAGGCGGATCGCCTCCTCGACCGCGATTTCGTCGAAAGGATTCATCGCCATCTTGACATTGCTCAGTTCGACGCCCGAACCATCCGCTTTCACGCGCGGCCGCAGATTGGCGTCGATCACCCGTTTGACGGACACAAGTATTTTCATCGTGGTCACCTCCGCGTTCAGACATCCTTCAGAAGACGCAGTGCGTCGAAAATCGCCGCATGGGTGTTGCGCGCCGCGACCGCATCGCCGATACGGAACAACTGGAAGCTGCCTTGCGGATTGCGCACCACTGACTGGGGCTCGCCGACGATCAACTGATCGTGGGACATCTCCCCGTGATTGCTTGAGTGTGGCTTGAGATCGAAATACAGCTCATCGAGCGGAATCGTGCCATGGTTGATGATCACCTGATCCACCATACGTTGCTTGGCAACGCCGCCGTAGTCGCTGCCCACGTGGGCAATCAGCTGCCCCCCCTCCCGCTCCACCGCAGTGAGTCTGAAAGTGACCGTGAAGGTAACGTCCTGCTTCTGCAGCGAACGCATATACGGGACCAGGTTCATGCCCATGACCTCCGGCGCAAACGACCGGTCCGGCGACATGATCTCAACCTCGGCGCCAGCATCGGCGAGAATTTCGGCCGCCTGCAGACCGGCGTGATCCCCGGCGTCGTCGAATATCAGCACCTTGTCGCCCGGCTTGGCGTCGCCGGAGATGATGTCCCAGGCGGAAACGACGAGTTCGTTGCCCTCGGCCAGCACCTCGGTATGCGGCAGCCCGCCCGTGGCGACGACTACCACATCCGGGTTCTCAGCCTGCACGGTCTCCGCCTCAGCCCAGGTATCGAAATGGAAAACGACGCCCAGTTTCTCGCACTGACTCATACGCCAATCGATGATGCCAATCATTTCCCGGCGCCTGGGACTCTGCGCGGTGAGACGGACCTGCCCGCCCGGTTCGCTGGCCGCCTCGAAGACAACAACGTCGTGACCGCGTTCGCCGGCCACCCGCGCGGCCTCGAGTCCGGCGGGACCGGTTCCGACGATCACCACCTTCTTGCGAACCTCGGCCTTGGCAATGGTCTGGGGCATCGTGAGTTCGCGCCCTGTCGCTGCATTATGGATGCAGTAAGCCGAGCCCCCCTGATAGATCCGGTCGAGACAGTAGTTCGCCCCGACGCAGGGGCGTATGTCGTCTTCGCGTTTTTCGACGATCTTGCGCACGAGATGCGGATCGGTCATATGCGCGCGGGTCATCCCGACCATATCGACCTTGCCAGCCGCGATCGCGTGACGCGCGGTCGCCACGTCCGGGATCTTCGCGGCATGGAAGGTCGGGAAGCCGGTGGCCTCACGGACCTCGCCGGCGAAATCGAGATGCGGGGAATTCGCCATGCCCTGAATCGGGATGACGTCGGTCAGTCCAGCGTCGGTGTCGATATGCCCCCGGACCACGTTGAGGAAGTCGACCAGGCCGCTGTCTCGGAGGCGCCTGGAGATTTCCAGGCCGTCATCCTCGCTCAGACCGCCATCGAGCATTTCGTCGCCGGTATAGCGGACACCGACGATGAAGTCGGGACCGACGCGATTGCGGATCTCACCCAGAACGTCGAAGGCAAAGCGCAGCCGGTTGTCCAGGGAGCCGCCATAAGGGCCGTCGAGTTCGTTCGTCAGCGGTGACCAGAACTGGTCCATGAGGTGGCCGTAGGCCTGCAGTTCGATGCCGTCCATGCCGCCGGCCTTCATGCGTTCGGCCGCATCGGCATAGTCCTTGATGATCCGCTCGATGTCCCAGTCTTCCATCTTCTTGGGAAACGCGCGATGGGCTGCTTCCCGACGATGAGACGGCGACACCACCGGCAGCCAGAACTCCTTGTCCCAACGCGTACGGCGCCCGAGATGCGTGAGCTGGATCATCACCGCGGCACCCTGCTCGTGCACCGCGTCGGTCAGATCCTTCATCCATGGCACCACCTCGTCCTTGTAGACGAGCAGGTTGTTGAACACCGGCGGGCTGTCCTTCGAGACGGCGGCGGAACCGGCCGTCATCGTCATGGCCACCCCGCCCTTCGCGCGCTCCACGTGATAGGCACGGTAACGCCCTTTGGGCATCCCATCTTCCGGATAGGCCGGCTCGTGAGCCGTCACGATGATGCGGTTGCGCAACGTCAGGTGCTTGAGCTGAAAAGGCTGCAGGAGAGGATCGTTCGACATCTGCCGGCTCCGAGTTGGGTCACGCCGAGAGCGTAGCACAGGAATGTACATACATGTACATTTGATGTTCATATGTGTTTTTAAAATTGACATGCCTGTATATTCCGATAGCATTCGCGCATGGAGCAGACATCGAGCGATAGCGGCTGGCGCGGTTCCCAGGACGCCTGGCTGGCAGCAGCCTACGAGGTTCTATTGGAAGCCGGCGTGGATGCCGTCAGAATCCTGCCATTGGCGAAGAAGCTGGGATTGTCGCGGACAAGTTTCTATTGGTTCTTCAAGGACCGCGAGGAACTGCTCGATGCGCTGGTCTCGCGTTGGCGCGAGAAAAACACCGGCAACCTGATCAAGCAGTCGGAGGCCTACGCCGAAACGATCGCCGAGGCCATGCTGAACGTCTTCGACTGCTGGTTCGACAGCGAACTCTTCGACGCGAAATTCGAATTCGCGATCAGAAGTTGGGCTATCCAATCGCCTGAACTACTCGCCGAAGTCCAGCGAGCCGACCGGCGACGCCTGGATGCCTTGACGCGCATGTTCGGTCGGTTCGGACAGGATGAACCGCATGCCGACGTTCGCGCACGCACTGTCTATCTGGTGCAGATCGGCTACATCTCCATGCAGACGGAAGAGGAAGTCTCCGCGCGCAGGAAGCGCATTCCGGCATATGTTGAAATCTTTACCGGAAAGGCGCCCGAGCAGAGGGAGCTTGACCGCTTTTTCGCGCGGCACGGCCATGCCGGATAGCGGCAGTGCGAGGCGATGATGAGCGACAACTTGAAACTCGGTGTGATCGGCGGTGGCGGATGGCTGGGTGGCGCCATCGTCGCATCGCTGCTGGACACGGGGCTTGCAGACCCTGAACACCTAACGCTTTCCTATCGCAGTGAACGGCCGGACCGTTTCCCGGGCGCTCGCTGGACGCGCGACAATCAGCAACTGGCCGACCGATCAGACATCGTCATTGTCTCAGTCCGGCCGGCGGACTGGCCCGCTCTCGCCATCAATGCGCAGGGCAGGCTCGTCATCTCGGTGATGGCCGGCATCCGGCTGCAACAACTCTCCGACCAGCTCAACACGAAACGTGTCGTTCGCGCTCTGCCGAATGCAGCGGCGGAGGTCGGAAAGTCCTACACCCCCTGGGTAGCGTCGTCCGACCTCGATGATCGTGATCGCCTCGCGGTACAGCGCATTTTCGCCACGTGCGGCAACGCCGACGAAGTGACCAGCGAAGCGGAAATCGACTACCTGACCGGCCTTGCCGGCTCGGGTCCGGCGTTTCCGGCCCTGCTAGCGACGGCAATGATGAATGACGCCATCAAGCGCGGCTTTCACCCGGACGTCGCCCGCCGCGCAGTGGATGCGGTCATTGTCGGGGCCGGCCGACTGGTCGAACTTCGCGACGAATGCCCGGGCGACACGGTGGAAAGATTCCTCAGTTACCAAGGTACGACCGCGGCGGCCATTGAAGCGATGCGTTCTGCCGGCTTCGACGCTGCCGTCCGCTGCGGCCTTGCCCAGGCGTTGGAGAAATCGGTGGACATGGGCAACTGCCCCGCTTCCTGATGGATGTCGAATACGGGGCTGAGTTTCGCTGCGGCTTCGTCCGCCGTGGCCGCCCAGCCTACGCCTCCACGGTCACCCGCCCGACCGGATTGGAACAGCAGGCCAGAATATAGCCCCGGGCTACGTCCTCGTCGGTAATCCCGGCGTTGTGCACCATGTGCACCTCACCCCGGGTTTTGCGAATCTTGCAGCTGCCCATGGTGCAGCCAGAAGGAAGCGCCAACCCCGCTGCGCGAGCGGCCCCGAGTATGGTGTCGGTCTCCGTGCATTCCGCGGTGACGCCGGAAGACGCAAACTCCACGACCACATCGACACGCTCGTCCGGGAACACATCCCCCGGCACCGCTTCGGTTTCCGGCAGTGGCGCGTGGAAGCTTTCCTGATGGTAGCGATTCATGTCATAGCCAAGGCCCGTCAGCGCTTCACGCACGGCCTGCATGAACGGCGCAGGGCCGCAGCAGAAGACCTCGCGTTCGAGATAATCCGGCGCCATCAGGCCCAGCATCAGCTGGTTGAACATACCCCGATAGCCGGTCCAGGGCTTGTAGCGATCGGTCTCCTCGACCACCCATTTCAGATCGATGCCGGTCGCGCGCGAGGCCATGCGCTCGACCCGCTCGCGGAAAATGATCTCGGAGGGGCGACGCACGCAGTTGACGAAGACGATGTCCGGATCGCGCCCGGAATCGTAGAGCTGGGTAGTCATCGACATCATCGGCGTGATACCGGAACCTGCCGAAATGAAAAGGTATTTATCGGCCGGGTGGCGCGCAATCGAAAAGCTTCCGCCAGGCCCTTTTGCCCGCAGCCGCATTCCCGGCCGCAGATTGTCCAGCATCCATTGGCCACCGATCGAATCGGCCTGCGCCTTCACGGTGACGGTCAGGGAGGTCGGTCGCGAGGGGGGAAGAGGAAATCGTGTAAGTCCGGTAAATCGGCCCACCGCGGACGGGCAGCTCCAAGGTGATGAACTGTCCGGGATCGAAACTGAACAACGCCCCCGACGGCGGCCGGAAACAAAAGGTCATCACGTTGGGTGTTTCCGGAAGAAAGGAAACGCATTCAAGCTCTTCAGCCTCCCTCCAGAACTCGAGCTTGGGTTTTGCGACAACGTTCATGCCGTCAGCCCGCCACGAGCCGAACCGGGCTCAGCGCCTTTTCAATCCGGTCCACATACCAATCGACGAATTGCGCCACGCCGCTTTCTTGATCCGGCGAGTAGGGCCCGGGGACGTAGGCGGGCGAGAAGATACCCCATTGATTGGTCTCGACGACCTCGCGATCCTCGTTGTTGGTCGCTACCCAGACCTCCGTCAGGCATTTGAGATCATAGTCGACGCCCTCGACGGCGTCCTTGTTCACCAGCCACGTGGTGGTAACCTCGGTTTCCGTCGTGCTGATCGGCATCACCCTAAAGGTCAGAGAATGGTCTGGGAGGAAATGATTCCAGGTCGTTGTGTAGTGGAACATCAAGAGCGGGCCGGCATCGGGAATCGCGACACGACCGAGGTTCCTGGCGACCGCCGGCTTGCCGTCCAGCGTGTAGCTCAGGGCATTGGCCTGCAGCGGCATCCGGGCCAAGCGGAACTGCCCTCCTCCGGCAAGCCTGAATTGCGCAGGCGCGCCGGCAGCTTCACAACGGTCGAAATGCGCCTGGAGCGACGCCGACACGGAGCCGTCGGCAGCCACACCCGCCACTTCGGGATCGAGCGAGAAGGAGCGGCAGAGCGACGGATGGTTGCTGGAACAGTGGTAGCACTCGCGGTTGTTCTCCCAGACCAGCTTCCAATTGCCTTTCTCGACGATGGTCGAGGTATAGGCGACTTTTGCATTGGCGAGATCATGGACCTCGAGATAGCGGTGCGCCAGCTCGGCAAAAGACTCGAAATCCGGCGGTGTGTCGGACAGGCAGATATAGATCAATCCATCAAGGTGGCGCAGGCTCACGGTCTTCAGCCCGTGCTTTGAGGCATCGAACTCGGCCCCCATGTCCCCTGCCCAGATCAAAGTGCCGTCCAACTCATAGGTCCATCGATGATAGGGACAGACCAGCTTCGCCACCTGCCCCTCACGTTCCTTACAGATCAACGAACCGCGGTGGCGGCAGGTATTCTGGAACGCACGGATTTCACCATCCTGAGCTCGGACGATGACGACCTCATAGGCACCGACACGCAGGAATCGCATAGAGCCATTCCCTGTAGAAAATATGCTGCAGATCGAGTTCGTAGATGTCGGGAGAGGTATAGAAAGGCTGATCAAGGGAATAGCCTGAAACCCGTCGCGCAAGCAGATCCGAGATCGATGATGCGGTAGCTGCCATCTGAGGACTCCATAGTCTCTTTGTTGAAAAGAACTAAAAGTCTCTTCCTTACAGGGCAAGCTTACAACAGCATATTTTCTCATCTCAGATTAGAATAATTAACCCTTAAGCCTCCCACAACATCTAAGCAAACGCTTCCGTAAAACCCCTATGCCCAGCCCATACGACCTCCCTTCCATGACTGCGCTGACCTGCTTCGAGGCGGCCGCCCGAAATGTGAGCTTCAAGAAGGCCGCAGAGGAAATGAGCGTGACGCCCGCCGCGGTCAGCCATCAAATCAAGGCGCTCGAAACGGACCTTGAATGCAGCCTATTCCGGCGCCATCACCGCGGGGTCGAACTGACCGAAAAAGGCGCATTTCTGTTCGTTGCGATTCAGCGCGGCTTCGAGACGATCTCCGATGCTGTCGCCGAGCTACGGGAACGCCCGGAAACAGTCGACGTGACAATCCGCAGCTCGACGGCCGTCAGTTCGCTCTGGCTCACGCCGAAGATTTCAGCCTTCTGGAAAATCCACCCCTCCATTACGGTTTCGCAGATCGTGAGCGATGTACCGGGAATGCACTGCCGCTGCGATCTGAGCATCCACTACGGAGATCCGGTTCCAGGATCGCATCATCGCCTTGGGAACGCCGGCTTTGGCCGGCGAGCACGACATTACCCGAGTGGACGACCTGCGGAAGGCCCCCCTGATTCATCTGAGCAATGAGGAAACCGTCTGGATGGCCTGAAACGGCTGGTTCCAGGCGCTAGGTCGCCCCGCGGCCAAGGGCCGGAGCTTCTACGTGAACAATTACATGATCGCACTGCAAGCGGCTCAGGACGACATCGGCGCTGTGCTGGGTTGGGAAAGCCTGATCAGAAACCTCGTGCAAGATGGACGGCTTGTACAACTGGTGCCGGAGAGCATCCCATCCCCTGCAGCGTTTCATCTGAAAATCCATCCCCGAGCAAGCTCTAAGGCCCGCCTGTTCACAGACTGGCTTACCAGGACTTCCTGATCGACCGATACATTGGCTTGGCAGCACACTGAACGGCTCACCGGGCATTTTGCCCCCGCACAGGAGCCCGACGGTCACGTTCGTGACTAACCGCAAGCGCGTACTGCCAGACTGCCCGGGGGGAAGCATGCGTAGACAGTATCCAGGGTAACTTTCGCGCGAATATCAGCCGAAGAAGCGCGAAGCGCTTGGCCTCACCTGATGGACGCGCTCGGAGACCGGCAATATCACTGGCCCAAAACCACGCCAATTCGATAGACTTCCGCGGATGTCCAGCACTCTGAAAACCGCCTCTCAACACACCCCCATGATGCAGCAGTACCTGCGCATCAAGGCGGAACAGTCCGACCGTCTGCTGTTCTACCGTATGGGCGATTTCTATGAGCTGTTCTACGACGACGCACGCCGCGCCGCGCGGCTGCTCGATCTGACCCTGACCGCGCGCGGCCAGTCCGCCGGCGAGCCGATACCCATGGCCGGCGTACCGGTACACGCTGCCGATCAGTACCTCGCCCGCCTGGTGCGCCTGGGGGAATCCGTGGCGATCTGCGAACAAATCGGCGATCCGGCCGCCAGCAAGGGCCCGGTCGAGCGTCAGGTGGTGCGTATCGTCACTCCCGGCACGGTCACCGACGATGCCCTGCTAAACGAGCGCCAGGACAATCTCATCGCCAGTGTGCACCAGGCCAAGGACGGACTTTACGGTCTCGCCGTGCTTGATCTGAGCAGCGGACGCTTCGTGATCGGCGAGGTGCAGGGCGACGAGGCCCTGCTCAGCGAATTCGAACGCCTGCGTCCGACGGAACTGCTGTATTGCGACGGGGCACGGCTGCCGGGCGAGGCGCGTCCAGGTTTCACCGCCTATCCACCTTGGCATTTCGACCTCGAAGTCGCCACACGCCTGCTCACCAAGCAGTTCGGCACGCGCGATCTGGCCGGTTTCGGCTGCGATGCGCTGCCGGCCGCGGTGACCGCAGCCGGAGCGCTGCTGCACTACGTGCAGGAAACCCAGCGCAGCGCCCTACCCCACATTACCGGTCTGCGTGTGGAGCGTCGCGAGGAAGCGGTCATCCTAGACGCCGCCACGCGGCGCAACCTCGAACTGGAATGGAACCTGTCCGGCGGCCAAGCGCACACACTGGTGGACGTGCTCGATCAGACGGTCACGCCCATGGGCGGCCGTTGCCTGCGGCGCTGGATCAACCGCCCGCTGCGCGACCGTTCGGCGCTGCGCGCACGCCAGGGCACCGTCAGCGCTTTTCTGGAAAACGACGCGCATGCAGGGTTGCGCGAAGCCTTGCGCGGCATCGGCGACATCGAACGTATCCTGGCCCGCGTCGCCCTGCGTTCGGCCCGCCCCCGCGACCTGACGACGCTGCGGCGCGCGCTGGAAGGACTACCGGCCCTGCGCGTCCAGCTCGAAACGCTCGATGCTCCATTGCTGTCCAACCTCGCCGCGAACCTCGGTGAGCATCCGCAAACCGTGGACCTGCTGCAACGCGCTCTGATCGAGGAACCGCCCGTATTGCTGCGCGACGGTGGCGTAATCGCTCCCAGCTATGACAGCGAACTGGACGAACTGCGCACCCTTTCGGAGAACGCCGACCAGTTCCTCGTCGACCTGGAGGCCCGCGAGCGCGAACGTACCGGCATCGCCAACCTCAAGGTGGCCTACAACCGCGTACACGGCTACTACATCGAAATCTCGCGCTCCCAGGCCGAACGTGCGCCGGTGGACTACACCCGGCGCCAGACGCTCAAGGGCGCAGAGCGTTTCATCACACCGGAACTCAAGCGCTTCGAAGATCAGGTACTGTCGGCGCGCGAACGCTCCCTGGCCCGTGAGAAAGCGCTTTACGACGAGCTGCTGGAACACCTGCAGCCCGAACTCGGCGCGCTACAGCGCTGCGCGCAGGCGCTGGCCGAACTCGACGTTCTGGCGACCCTGGCCGAGCGCGCCGAAGCGCTGGACTACTGTGCGCCCGAACTGAGCGATGCGCCGGGCCTGTTGATCGAGGGCGGACGGCATCCGGTGGTCGAAGGTGTGCTCGATGAGCCCTTCGTTCCCAACGATCTACGCCTCGATGATCGGCACCGCATGCTGGTCATCACCGGCCCGAACATGGGCGGCAAGTCGACCTACATGCGCCAGACAGCGCTGATCGTACTGCTGGCGCACATCGGCAGCCACGTTCCCGCCCGACGCGCCGTCATCGGTCCGATCGACCGCATCTTCACCCGTATCGGCGCGGCCGACGATCTGGCCTCCGGCCGCTCCACCTTCATGGTGGAAATGACCGAAGCGGCCAACATCCTGAACAACGCCACACCGGACAGTCTAGTGCTGATGGACGAGATCGGCCGCGGCACCAGCACCTTCGACGGCCTGTCGCTAGCCTGGGCCTGCGCCGAACAACTCGCGGAAACCACCCGCGCCTTCACCCTGTTCGCTACGCACTACTTCGAGCTGACCACTTTGCCGGAAGAACACGCAGGGGTGGCCAACGCACACACCGAAGCCATGGAGCACGGCGACGAAGTCGTCTTTCTGCACCAAGTTCGCGAAGGACCGGCCAGCCAGAGCTATGGGCTGCAGGTGGCACGCTTGGCCGGCGTTCCGACCGCCGTGCTCAAACGCGCTCGCAAACGCCTGGAAGCGCTCGAAATGCGTGCCGCTGGCGAAGTCGAAACACCGCAGCTCAGTCTGTTCGGCGCCACTCCCCAGCCCGCAGAAGCGGAACCTCATCCTGCCGTGGAAGCCCTGCGTGAACTCGAACCCGACGCACTCACTCCACGCCAGGCTCTGAACGAGCTGTACCGCCTGCGCGAACTGCTCGGGGACACCGGTTAGAGATTGTACAAGAGCGTCCCGCGGGTGTAGTTGCGCGCCGTCCCGAGGTAATATTGTTCACCGACGGACCCCCCCGCCGCGCGGCGCTCGCCGAATACTTTTGGAGGAACCATGACGTTTGTCGTCACCGACAACTGCATCAAATGCAAGTACACCGACTGCGTGGAAGTCTGCCCGGTCGACTGTTTCCACGAAGGTCCCAACTTCCTGGTCATCGACCCCGACGAGTGCATCGACTGCACGCTGTGTGAGCCCGAGTGTCCGGCCGAGGCGATCTATCCCGAGGATGACCTGCCCGAGGGACAGGAAGCGTTTCTTGAACTCAACGCCGAGCTGGCACGCGACTGGCCGGTGCTTACCGTGCGCAAGCCGGCGCCGGACGATGCCGAGGAATGGAACGGCAAACCGAACAAGCTGCAGTATCTGGAGCGGTGAGCCGTCTGATGCGGCGCACCCAGAAACGAGAAGCCCCGCTTGAAGCGGGGCTTCTCGTTTCTGGGGTTATAAATCGATGTCTCAGATGCGATCAAAGTTTAAGGCTCTGATTGATTAGCGCGGCGAACGTCTCACTCCACTAATCGCGAAGTTTGTCTCAGGAGGGGAAATCGACGTTTCCAGTTAATCAACGCATGAGTGAAAGACGATGTACCTGCTGGCTACGGGAGCCGATTTCGGGCGCGATTCGGCGTGAAGTAATTTTGATTTGAATCGGTGACGCGCCCGAGCCTCTTTCTTTGCATGCCCAAAGAAAGAGGCGAAAGAAAGGCACCCGAAAGGCCTTATCCCTGACGGGCAAACCTCGAGCGCACACCCCGGCCCGGGGCACCGCAGGCACTTGCCCTCCTGGCAAAGCCTGCTCGGGCGGCGTCCTGCCGCCCGACCCCGCGCCGGGGCGCACGCTCGAGGCAAAGCCACACGGGAACCGGGAAGTCAAAACAGAACGCAACCCAAACGTTTGATTTACTACCCAGGTGACACAGAACAATTTCGCTTCGGACTCGCCCAGTTTTGACGTTCGCCCCCCCTGATCGCTTGCCTCGCGGGCGTGCGCCTGAGCGGGAATGGCCGGCAGGACAACGGCCAAGCAGCTTTTGGCCAGGATGGACAATAGCTGCGGGCCCCGTTCAGGGGTACGTTCGCGAGGTTGCCCGTCAGGGACAAGCGATCCCGGGGGTGCGTTTCTTTCGCCGGTTTCTTTGCGCACTCAAAGAAATCGGCTCGGGCGCGTCACCGCGATTGAGCGAAGTTCCACATCTCGAATCGCGCACGAAACACGCTCTGACGGTCAGAAACAGCGCCCAAATCCATCCACCGCCAAAATCAGCGACAACCCCTAGTCGAGCGCGTCGTGATCCACCGTACCGACGTCCTCACCCGCCATCTGCCGACGCACGAAACCAACGTCCTCGGAATTCAGCGCGAACGGGAAAGAACGGATGTCGGTCGGGCTGGAATCCCCGTAGGGGCGGTTGCAGGCGGAGACTTCCTCGTCGGACTTGCCGGGGCAACCGGAGGTCTGGAACGGCTTGCCGGAAGCGATCAGATCCTCGACTTCCTGCTCGTCCAAACCAAAATCGATGATCCGGCCCTGGTCGTCGAACTTCATGTCGTCGATCCGGCCGCCCGCGTAATCGATGATGAAACGACCGAGCTGCACACGCCGCCACTGATCCTTGGACACCGGCGGCCAGTCCTCCATCAGCGAGCCTTGCTCGGGGAAGAAGGCGAACATGTGATTGTGGCCGCCCATGTCGCGCATCTTCTGGCAGACCTCCATCATCTCCTGTTCGGTCTCGCCCATGCCGGCGATAAGGTGGGCACCGAACTTCTCGGGGCCGAAAATCTCGGCCGCCCATTCGATCGCCTGCCAGTACTTGTCCCAGCGGTGCGGGCTGTCGACCGTCTTACCTCGAGTGCGTTCGAAAATCTCCGGGGTCACCGCATCAAGCGCCACGGTGAAGATGTCGGCACCCTCGTCGCGCAGCGTGACCAGGTCTTCGTACTTCATCGTGGTCGGGTTGGAGAGGATGGAAACCGGGATGTGCGGCACTGCCTTCATCCACTTGCGCAGCAGCACCAAGGTATCGTGATCGGAGTTCGGATGCGTGATCATGGAGATGCACATGCGTTCGAACTGACCTTTGTCCGCGTTCGCCTTGACCCGCTCGATGACCTCGTCGTAGCCGACAGTCGGCCAGTCGACTCGGATGAAGTTGCGGTCGGCATAATCACGCGATTCCTCGCGGTGGCGCGCTAGCCCGCAGTAGCTGCAGTTCGCGCGGCAGCCCTCGGGGTAGGTCACCAGTAGATTCAGGCAGTGCGTGCAGGCGGTGCGGTGCATGCTGCCGGGCACGAGACCGAGTGTGATCGCGGCGGCAGTGGAAAGCTGCACGTAGTTCGGAGAACGCATCTCCGGCGTCTTCACGTGGTAATCCGGCCGATAGAAATTGACCGGCGTCACGGTGTCAGGGCTGGCACTCACTGTTCAATCCTCCAAACTATCGGCGGCTTGGCCGCAGGTTATAGCAATGTTTCATCCACAACCGCTTAGCGCATCAGTGCGGAAGCGGTGAAAAATACTCGTCGAAGGCGATCCAGCCGCGGCGCATCATCACGTCCTCGTTCGCGGCGACGGTACGCCAGTGCTGCTCCAGGTACAAGCGCCGCTCCAGCGCCCGAGCGATGGTCGTTTCGAACTGATCGCGTACGTCTTCGTCGTAGTCTTCGAACGCACCCTCGTCGCCGCCCAGATATTCGGCAGCCGCCTCGCCGGCACGCTCGCCGGACACCACCGCCGCGGAAATCCCGCCGCCGGTGATGGGATGGGTCAGTCCGGCGGCATCGCCGACGAACAGACAGCGCCCGACGACCAGGAACTCGCGCAGGCCGCCGACCGGGATGGCGCCGCCGGTACGATAGAGAATCTGCTCGCCGACCAGGCCTTCGCGCACCAACTGATGGTGCAGCGATTCGAGCGGTTCCTTAAGGTTATCCTCGAAGCGCTTGTCGGCCCCAAGCCCGAGATTCGCCAGATCGCCCTTGGGAAACAACCAGGCGTAGCCGCCCGGAAAATCGTCGGAGAGCCAGATGTCGGTATCGGCATAAGGCTTGAGCAGCGGCACGGTGTATTGACGCGTCTGCACCACCTTGAGCGGCGGCAGCTTCATCTGCGCGGCAACCGGTGAATGCGGCCCGTCGGCGGCGACCAGCACCCCGTAGCCGATCTCGATGGTCTCCCCCTCTCGGCTCAACGTGGCAATGCGTGCCTCCGCATCCAGTCCGATCAGGCGGGTGTGCGTCCACAGCGTCGCGCCGGCCGCCTCGGCCTCCTCGGCGATGGCCTGATCGAAGCGGGCTCGGTCGATCATGTAGCCGGGAAACTCGGAGTCATGGCGCTTCCCGGAGGGGAGGATGCTCTTCATACCAGTGATACGCTGGTGCAGCACGCCCTCCGACTTGGCGTAGGCACCCATCGGCATGGGAATGAACTCCGCGCACTGCACGGGTTCACCGACCCTGCGGTTGCGGTCGACGCCGAGCACCTCGAGACCGGCCTGCGCCGCGACGCGCGCGGCCGAGGCACCGCCCGGACCGAGACCCACCACCAGCACTTGCACGCGCTTCATGCCGAGGACTCCCGTATGGGCGCAGCTTCGGCAACGGCATTGCGAATGACCGTGACGAAGTCCTCCGCGGAAAGCATCAGCATCTCGGCATCGGCGTTTGAAAAGAAGGCCTCGACGTTGCGCTCCAGATCGGCCAGCGGCGTATCCTTCAGCGCCGCCTCCAGATCGAGCACAACGCGTCGTGGCTTGACGAAGAAATCGCCTGTGATCCAGACCTGCTTGAGGTGCTGGCGCGGCTGATCCACGGCCACGCTGGCGCGCAACAGGCCTCCGCGCGAACGATATACGCCGTCGAGCATGGGCGCATCGGCCAGCGGGCGGTTGTGCTGGTAAATCCATTCCGGCGTGTCGATTTCGACCAGCGCTTCCTCAAAGGCGGACCGCTCGGCCGCATTGATCGTCTCGGCCGACTCGAATTCGACGCCGAAGGCTTCGCCGACCGCATCCCTGATATTCCGCTCGACCACGTCCAGCGCCGGTGCGCTGCCAAGCAATTCGCTCAGGCTGACCACACGCTCACGAGCCGAACTGATCGCCTTGTCCGACAATTTCTCGGCCGGAATACGCAGCACGCGCAACATACGTTCGACGTCGAAATCGAGCAGCAGCGTGCCCTGGTAGAGAATCGAGTCGCCGTCGAACGCGCCTCCGGTGCCGGACACCTTCCGCCCGTCGATCTCGATGTCGTTGCGCGGGCGAAAGCGCGCATCCACCCCCAGGCGCGAGATACCGTCCGCCACCGCGGTGCAGATACGTTCGGCGATCAGCCCCATCTCCGCAGTGCCCAGTGCCTTGCGGTCCAGGTAAAGTTCCCAGCCGAGCACGGTTTCGTCGAAATACAGCGCACCGCCGCCGGTTACGCGGCGTTGCACGTCGATCCCCTGATCCAGACAATAGTCCAGGCGCAGTTCCTGCTCGACGTGTTGGTGGAAACCGATCAACGCGGAGGGCTCGAAGCGCAGGAAGCGCAACGTATGCGGCGAGTCGCCCGCCTGATGGCTGGCCAGCAGCGCCTGATTCAGCGCGAAATTTTCCGCCGCCCGCAGTATCCCGGTATCAATGACGCGCCAAGCGCGTCCTGCCGCACGGGTCATGCCGAGCAGCACCCCGCGCCGGCCGTATCGGCACCTTCAGTGACGATACGGATACCGCCCAAGCCACGGGCAGCGGTGCGCGCAAGAGCGCGCCGCTGACGTTCCTGTTCAATGATCGCGTTCAGGTCTATATCGAGTCCGGCGTCTTTGCCGTCCAGCGCCATAACCTCGTCACCGACGGCGATCGAGCAGCACGCAGGCGTCACCTTGACTCGCCGGTCGAGCCGCGCGGCCAGTTCGACCGAGCCGTCTGCCGGATGGGCAATGCCGTTGAGACCGGCCATCACCGCATAGCTGTCGATCTGCGATTTCGCCATACCCGTCGGACGCGCGCAACCCAGCAACAGCGGCGTCTGCGGCAGCGCCTTACGTGCATCCATAAAGAAACGGCCAACCGCATGGCTGTCAGGCGTCTCGAAGGGGCGACTCTCGGGCGCATAGAACGGCATGACCACCACCAGAACCACGGCGTCAGGCAGATGGCGCTGGATCATTTCCAGCGCGTTCCATTCGCCGAGCAGGCGGCCATAGTGCAAGCCGATGACGATGTGCGGGACGACCTTCATTTTGGTCGCCACGAGGCTCTCGAGGGTCGCTTCGAAGTCGTCGACGCTGCGGCGCAGATGGTAGACCTGGGTAATCGTATCCTGCGCGCCGATGACATCCATCATCGCTGCGTCGATACCTGACTGCTCCATGCTGAGCGCGATGTCATCGTCGACCAGCGCGGTGTGCAGGGCGATCTTGAAGCCGGGGAATTCGTCCTTGATGCGACGAATGGTCGAATAATAGGCGTCGTATTCCACCTGGTTCTGGTGGTTGGAACCGCCGGTCAGCAGCATCCCCTGGGCGCCGTCTTCGATGATGCCATTGACTACCCGCCAAAGGTCCTCCGGCGTGCGTGCCGGCATCATCGGATCGAGAATCTTGGCTTTGCAGTGGTCGCACTGCAATTTGCAGTCGCCGCCGGTAATGGACACCGCCGGCCATGCGCTCTTGCCGCAGTCCTTCAACTCGGAAGTTTGGAACACCTTGAATGTCGGCGTATAGAAATTAATCGCGGGAGCAGCGGTTGCCTCCACGGCACCGAACTCGCTTTCCATGGCGCCAACCAAACCAGCATCGAGGGTGATGTCCTCGAGCGGTTCGACATGGCGCAGACGTTCCAGCCAATCCGACATTGCAGAGTCCTATACGAAAACGGGGGCGAAGCTACGCGGCTAGCTGCCGCTGCCCCTTCCGAGTGGTCAATCACCACTTACGAGGTGCGGCCAATGGATCCAGCCGCGCTCAGGGGCCGGTCCGGGGCATGCCCCGGACCGGCCCTGAAATCAGCCTCAGCAGCCGCCGAAGCCGTCAGCGTCCATCTTGGCCTCGAAGGCAGCCAACGCATCGGCCCCGGTCTTCAGCTCGGCAGTGTCGCCGTCCCAATCCGCAGCGCTGATCTTCACCAGCCATCCTTCACCATACGGATCGTCATTGATCAGACCCGGGTTGGCGGAAACGGCATCGTTGATCGCAGTCACTTCGCCGGCCACGGGGGTTTTCGCCGGACCGACCCACTTACCGGATTCAACGGTAGCGCAGGACTTGTCCTTCTTCACGTCTTTGCCCACCTTCTTCGGCGTGTAGGACACGATCTGCCCGGCCAGTGAACAGGCATAGGAAGTCAGGCCGACCGTGACGGAGCCGTCACCTTCCTGGCGCACCCAGACGTTATTGTCTACGCTGTAAAGCAAATCTTCGGGGATGTTACAACCGCGCACGGCGCCCATTGGCTTCCTCCTAATTGGAACGGTTAAGGGATGTGCATAAACAGGGAGATCGGGCTCCCCTTATTAGAACGAAATCACTTTATCGCAGCGCAATACCAGATCGGCCAACTCGCTGGCTCTGGCCACCCGATCGACCTCTTCGATCAGGCCGGACGCTTCATCGATTCTATATCCAGGTAAAGCGGGCTGGCAAACATGCAGAGTCACACCCGCGCGCTTAGCATCGCGGATGAATTCAATGATCCGCTTGCCGCCCTCCATCGCCCGAAGACCCTCGGCTACGCCGCGCTCCATCAGGCGCACCCCCTCCATCGTGAAAAAGATGTGAACCTCCACATCCATTGCTGCGAAGATGGACCCAAGGTAGAACGGCGTGGCGCAACGGTTAGGCGTAGATGGCCCACTGGTCATCAGAATGACGACTGTCTGTTCGTCGTTGTCCAGGTACTGATCGGCGTCGACCATATATTAGCCCTTAAACGTCGCCGTGAAATTCGTCGCGCGCATGGCGACACGCAAATTTCAGCGCAGCTTGCGATGACAATGGATATCCTCGTCACGCGCCCGCTTGCAATAACCCTCATGCGCTTCCTCACCCGTGAGAAAACTCTCCAGGGCACGGTCTGCCCCATCCGCCGCCTCGACACGCGCGATCCAGGCATTGTAGGGATCGCTGTTGAGCAGCACCGGATTCTCGAGCACCTCGGGATTACCCTCGATGATCGAACAATGAATGAAATTAGGGATCGGCCCGGCCCACTTGCCGCTCTCGATCGTCGCCACCGGCTTGCCGGGCGGGCGCACCGTCCCCGGACGCCGTACCCGAACATGCAGGATCTTCCCGGCGATGGACTGGGAAATATCGGTCATCCCGACGGTCAGGGAGTCATCGTGTTCACGCCGCAGCCAGATCTGGAACTCGGCGTCGTAATATAGCTCGGGATGGAACTCGCAGCCATTACATTCCATGTCACCTACTTACCGTTGAGTGTCGGAAGCCATGAGCAGCAGCCTGCAGGCGGCATTACGGCGGCACGGCGTTATGCTGGGCGGCGTACCGCCGCCCAGCCTCCGTCGAGGAACGGACTTAGATGATACCCTTCTCCTGGAGAAGGCCGATAGAGTCGCTGATGTTCTCGTGCACACCGAGCTTGCGCGGCGACAGGCCGAGCGCCAGACCGAGCAGCTGGGTGAAATAAATCACCTTGACGTTGCTCTTGATACCAAACTCGGTCTCTGCACGCACTTGGTGCATTTCCAGGCCGGAATGGCAGGTCGGGCACTCGGTGGCGATGACTTCGGCACCGGCGTCCTCAGCGGCCTGGATGATGTTGAGCACCAGCTGGGTCGAGGTATCGGAATCCGACAAGGTGTGGGCGCCGCCGCAACAGGCCGTCTTGAGCGGAAAATCGATGTTGACCGCACCGGCAGCGCCGAGTAGGTCGTCCATGAAATGAGGCTTATAGCTGGATTCCGAATCCGGCCCCTGATCCTTCTCGGGGAAAATCTGCCGCGGACGCACGTACATGCAGCCGTAGTAGTTGGCGACCTTGATCCCGTTCAGGCTTTTCCGCATCTTCTGCTTGATGCCCTCGGTGCCCAGCTCTTCCATCAGCCACTCAAGCAGATGCAGGGTCCGCACGTCGCCCTCGTAGACCGGGTCGTCGGCCTTCTGCGCCAGGTCTTGCACGGTCTGCAGGGCTTTTTCGGAGGTCGCGGTCTCGTATTCCGCCTTCTTCAGGTTGTGATAGCAGCCGTTGCAGGGAGCCATCACGGTATCGATGCCCATTTCCTGCGAGGCCAGCGCCATCACCCGCGACGACAGATAGGTCTGCAGCATAGGATGGATATTCTTGACCTCCATCGCTCCGCAGCAGTTGTAGTCACGGATGTTTTCCATTTCCAGGCCCAGCGCCTTGACCAGCACGCGGGTGGACTTGTCGTAGGGACCGCCCGATCCTTCCAGGGCGCATCCGGGATAATATGCGACCTTACCCATGGGCGGCCTCCTTCTGCTCTTCAACGTATGCTTTCAGCACTTCGCCGGTCTTGCCCCAGGACTTGGTGCGCGGGGTGATGGCGAAGTTGAGCCCCATCTTCAGCATCTGCGCGACGGGCATGTATTTCATCATGCGCTGGCCAAAGGTCATCAGCCATTCCTGCACCAACGGCTGGTTGGTCTTCTTGAAGAAGCCCATCATCACGCTCGCATCCTCGATGCGACCGGTGTGATAGATCTCATCCCAGAAGGTTTCATCGAAGTGCGTCGACGGGCTCTTCTCGGTGATGCCCTGATCTTCCATCCAGTGCGCCAACGCCTTCATCACGCCTTCCGGACGCACGTCCTTCGGACAGATGTTCGTACACTTGTTGCACGACACGCACTGCCAGATGATGTCCTTGTCTTTAAGGATTTCGTCTTTCAGACCGAGACGCGTCAGGTAGATCCAGTAGCGCGGGTTGAACTGCACGTTCTGCGCGTACATCGTGCACGAATTGGTGCACGAACCGCACTGCCAGCAACGGTGCACATTTTCGCCACCGCCGTACTTCTGGATAACGTCCTCGAAGTCGTCATCGTAATCGCGCAAGGTGCGCGGGGTTATCATGGTGTTCCAGCTACCGGAGACATCGACGCCGTCGACCACGAGCGACTCGTGGTTCAGCAGCCGTTCCGGCTCGATCAGTGATTTCTCGTGAATCGCCATTCCGCTCTCCGTGTATTCCCAGCAAATTAATGCAAGGTGCGGTCCGCATCTCCGCCTTCGACGCTCTTGCGTCCACCGGCATCGACGCCAAGCAATTTGAGTACAAACTCCAGGGGATGCTGATTGCCGCCGAATTCCGCCTGCACCATACCAAGCCCGTTCGACATCGCCTTGACATAGTCCGCATAGGCCTGCGCCAACAGCATATCGATCAGGAACGGCAGATCACGATAGAAACCCGCTTCCGTGAGCGCTTCCGCGAACCAACTGCGTGCGCCCTCGTAGGTTTCCGGACGATTATCCAATGGAATCTCCGGCATGCCGTCATTCCCACGGATGAACTCGCGCAACGCGCCGCTTGCGGTCTCTTCGTCCCACACCCAGCGCGTCATGAGCGGCATGCCCTCGGGATCGCGGAAATGCAGAATTTCTGCCGCCAGATCCCAGATGGCCCGCCTCTCCTTCTTGCGCTCGGCCGGAACGATCTCGCAAAACTCACGCATGCGCTCCGTTACCGATCCATCGCCGTAGACCAGCGTTTCCGCCAATTCCTCGGCCTTGGAAGCATCGAGTTCGGCAAAAAATGCCGCCAGCTTGCGCCGTGCAGGGAAAACCGCGCTGAGCACGATCAGGAAAGCCTCGCGACTCAACCCCCAGTCTTCCGTACGCGTGACAGGAAAAGCCTTCTGCATCAGTTCCTGCTTGGTACGCAGCGCTGCCAGCAGCGTTTCGAGCCCACCCTCGAACTCGTTCACCTCATCCAGCAACACCTGAAGCTTGTTGCCCGTGATCGTGCCGTCAAACACGACCTCGAGCTTCGCAGGGCGGATGACCGTCGGGTCATCCGCGCCTTGCGCCGACTCAGCTTGCTTCCCGAACCAGAGCATTGAGATCAGCCACCGTCCGCGAACCAGCCGCCGCACCCTGAGAGATCGAATCGTCGATCGTCTCCGGGCCATAGGCCGCGCCGCAGGAGTAAATGCCGCGACGGGTCGTGCCGCAGGTGTTGGTGTAATGTTCGGCACGTTCGATGAAGCCATGCTTCTCGAGGCCGACGCCGAACACCTTGGAGATTTCGGGGTTGTCCTCGTTCGGATCCATGCCGATGGCATGCACCACGATGTCGAACGGAATGATGATCGGGCGCTTGACCAGCGTGTCCTCACCCTTGACCAGCAGGCGGCCGTCGGGGGAAGCCGTGACTTCGGCGATACGCGCCTTCACGAACTTGGTCTTGAACTCTTCCTGCGATTTCCAATAGAACTTGTCTTCGTACAAACCGAATGTACGGATGTCCATGTAATAGATGAACACATCGGTCTGCGGCGAGATTTCCTTGATTTCCATCGCCAGGTTCGCCGAAACGGTGCAGCAGATCTTGGAGCACCATTCGCGGCCGATCTGACGGTCGCGCGAACCCACGCACAGCAGGATCGCCACGCGCTCGGGCACACGGCCATCGGACGGGCAGGCGATCTTGCCGCTCGACACCATCTGCTCCATCTGCGTGGTGGTCAGCACATCTTCGAAAGTGCCGAAGCCCCACTCGGGCTTGTTGATGGAATCGAAGTGCGTGAAGCCGGTGGCCAGCACGATGGCGCCGGCAGCGACTTTCTCGCCGTTGCTCAGGGTAGCAGTGAAATCGCCGGCCTCGCCTTCGAGCGACTCGACCTTGGCACTCTTGTGCACGGTAACGGCCTCATCCTCCTCGACGCGGCTGACCATGCGGCCGATCGCATCCTTTGCCCACTCACCGGAAGGCACCAGCTTCGCATAGCCGGACAGAATCGGGGCGCCGCCCAGAATCTCTTCCTTCTCGACGACCACGGCCTTGTAGCCTGCGGCGCTCACCGTTGCAGCAGCGGACAGGCCCGCCGGGCCCGCCCCCACAATCAGCACTGTGTCCTGCATTATGCCTGTCCTCCGTATGCCAACTCGGGGTTATAGAGATATTCGATATTTCCCTTTTCGACTTCTTTCAGATATTCCTGGAAGTTCTTCTTCGCCTCGGACCAGGAAATCCCCATCTTCTCGACCAGGTCCTCGCAGGGCGATGCATGCCACTGCAGCTGGACGATCTTGAACGGATCTGCGCCGCAAGCCAGCGCCGCGAACTGCACGTCGGCGACGATCGGAATCGAGAAATCCTGGTCGTGCGCCTTACCGATCCACTGGTTCTTGTCCATGGTGGTCACGCAGCCCGTGTCGTTGGCGAGCATGACGTCGGCGTTCGCCTCCTCACGGGCCACACGGATCTTACGGTCCATGGTGAACGACCGTGTGAACTCGCGCTCGGAGATGATGTGACGGAAGCCGAAGCCGCAGCAGTCGTACCAGGTCGAATAGTCGATGGTCTGCGCGCCAAGGGCTTGCGCGATCGAGGTAATGATCGCCGTACGGTTGCCGCCGAGCACATCAGGATCGTACACCGCATCCTCGTGCACCATCTTGTAGTAGTGGCAGGCCACATGGGTGGTGGTGCGGATGTTCGAGACGTCGATCTTCTGCAGCTCGGAGGCGATGCGGTTGCGCATCACGTGTACCCACTCGGAATAGTGGATGATCTCTTCCGGGATGACCAGCTTACCGTCGACCAGGCGACCCAGCTTGCCGAGGATCTTAGTGACCTTCTCGCGCAGCTCGGCAGACTCGATCAGGTACTTGCGGATCTCCTTGTAATTGCCGAAGGAGGTCCCGCAGTGCACCAGCGGGAAGAAATGCCCCAGCTCGTGGCCGTGCTGCTTGCCGGACACGTAGGCCTGGTGGAAATTGCGCAGGAACACGGCCGCCAACGCTTCGACGTTGCCGATACCGGAACCATGGTAGTTCCACGCGGTGCAGGACGTCTGATCAGTTTCGTCGAGGTAGTCCTTGCCCGGCACGAAACCGAACTCGTTCATGAACCACATCAGCGATGTCGGGTAACCCGGAATATTGCCGCATTGGCCACAGGACTTGTGATGCCAAAGCTGCTTGGTGGGGACCTTCTTGTCCCAACCGAACAGCGTCTTCACCATCTTCGGCTCGTGTTCGTCCGTGATGCGGTGAATGATGATTTCGCCTTCTTTTTCGAGCTCGTACATGTGCTCGCGGACGTCGTCCATGCGATCACCGAGATCGACGGTGCGGCGGTCGACGTGCTTGCGCACCCAGTCGGTGGCTTGGACGGCTTCTTCACGGGACAGGTCGGTCTGCTGGAAGAACGAACCGTGACCGGCTACGCCCTGACCTTCGGTGTTCGAAGTACCGTTTTCATCGCCAGGATTCATGATGAACCTCCTCAATAGTGGTCGGATTCCTTCTGCCGCCGCTGCTCAGGCGGCGCGGAATCGTTCAATCGTCGTCTTCCTGCTCCTCGAGCCACTCTTCGTATTCTTCGCGCTTCTCGTCGATGAAGTCTTCGATGACGTCGAAGAGGTTTTCGTCCATGAGCTCCAGCGACTTCATGACGCCGGTCATTTCCCAAATCGTGTACATCTCGACGGAGGTCTTCAGCGAAACCTCCCAGGCCGTTTCGACCGTCTGCAGGGTCTTGACCGGGATCGCCTTGCGAAGAACCGCCAGATCACCCTCGACCTTCTGAATGTTCGGGCCCCAGTCGGGGAAGTGATCGGGCTGGATCATGTCGGGAGACAACTGGTTTCCCGTCGTGATGAGTTTGAGCATCACGCGACCGAAGGGACGAAGCACGTCCTTGGCGGACTGCATCTCGTGCTTGATGGCAACCTCGCGCATGATCGCGACCAGACCACCGGGGGAGTTTTTGAAGGGACAACGCGCTGCGCAGGTCATACATTGCGCACAGGCCCAGATCTTTTCCTGCATCGCATCATAGATCTGCTCGACGTTCTCGGTCCAAAGCAGTTGCACGATTTCGCGCGGGCTGTAGTCATAGAACTGCGCCGACGGACAGGTCGCGGTGCAAATCCCACAGTTGAGACAGCCATTCAACTCATGGTCGTAGCGAAAGTCACCACGAATGTCGTCATAGATTTGCTGCATCTCGGCATAAGTAGCCATACAAGCACCTCATTTTCCAGATTTCAGCCTGCGTTCGCACCGCTTCGCAGATCTTTTGGGTAAACCCAGAACCGCAGTGCGCGGTCACTCCTCAACCTGCTAGTGATTCCATAGACGGAACGGCTAGCTGGGCACCGAATGCCGCCCATGCCACAATCCCGCCCCGCAGGTTATATACGTCATCCAGACCGCGCTGCGCCATGAAAGCGCAAGCTTGCGCGGAACGCGCGCCGCTCTGGCAATAAAAGACAATCCGTTCGCCGGAAGAAAATTCAGTCGCACGGACCGGCACCAGATGCAGCGGCATGAGTTCAGCGCCATCAATCACGCCCCGCGACATTTCCGCCGGTGTACGCACGTCCACGAGACGAAACCGCTCGCCACTTTCCTGCCACTGGCGGAGCGTTGCCGCATCGACTTCGTGAAACCCGTACATCCCAAAAAACCTCCTTATGGGGACTAATGCATATGCTTATGCGGTTTAAGCATATTAACACATTCTGCTGAGGCCCCACCCTGGTCGTCAACCACAATGTCTCTATGGGGTTATTACCGCCCAACCCAGCGCAGCACCACCGTTGCGCCGGTCGCAGCCCGCGGCTTGGGCAGAGTCGACGGCGCGGTCCATGCGGTATTCTGGCGCTGGGTTCTACTAACGATTAGACACCGGTGATAATCTAATGGTCCGGATCCACCCCCATAGTTTACCTTCCATCTCGGGAGACCACCGCCCACATCACCGAAGACAGGCAGGAGATCGGCACATTGAACAAAAGTAAATTTCAGGAAAACACGCGTTACGCCATCACCCTTAAAGACGAAAGCGGCCGGCTACGTCCCGCCAATGTCTATGTCTACAAGCTGCACGACGATTTCATGGTCGTACGCTTCACGGACAAATCGGGCATGCTTCACAAAGTCCCCTATGGCGACGTGACCAAGATCGTCAAGACCACCGAAGTGGAGCCCGACGCCCGCTTCATGGTCCCGGACGTTCTTCTCAGTGCGAAAACGTGGCAAAGTCGTACCTCAATGCAGGCCTACAGCTCCAGCCCACGGGTAGGCAAGTAGGCTCTACCAGCGCGCGGGGCCGGCATCCCCGCCCCCGCGTATCAGCTGCCCTGAGAACGGCACTTCAAAAGCTGTCGGCCAGCTGCGCCGCAATCCTCCTGCTGGCATCGACTACGGCAAGCTTTGCCGCGTCGGCGATCGATCTGCCGGATCTCGGCGATCCGGCCGACGCCGAGTTCTCGCCTGTTCAGGAAGCCCGGCTGGGCCGGGCCATCGAGCAGAACATCCGCACCCAATTGCCACTGGTCGACGACGTCCAACTCAACAGCTACATCCAGGCGCTCGGCGAACGCTTGGCCGCCAACGCCCCCGAACCCCACATCCCGTTCACTTTTCTCATTGTCCGAGATGCATCCATCAACGCCTTCGCCGCCACGGGCGGCGTCATCGTCGTCTATTCCGGATTGATCGAAGCGGCGCACAGCGAGTCGGAACTGGCCGCAGTCATGGCACATGAGATAGCGCACATAACCCAGCGCCACATTGCCCGCACCCTGGAACAGAACCAGCGCATGAGTCTTGCGACCATGCTCGCCGTACTCAGCGGAATCGCCCTAAGCGCCAACGCACCACAGATCGGCAGCGCCGTGACCGCAGGCGCTGTCGCCGGCAGCCTGCAGAACCAGCTCAACTTTTCACGCGCCTTCGAACGTGAGGCTGACAGCATAGGCATCGACATTCTGGGTCGCGCCGGATACCGGCCGATCGCCATGGCCGATTTTTTCGCCCGACTGGCGCGCACCGAGTCGCCATCCGACGCCGGCGTTCCCGAACTGCTGCGCACTCATCCGGTCACCGGTGACCGCATTGCCGAAGCCGAAGCGCGCGCCGCTCAGCAGCCGAACACTGGACGCAACGACACGCTTACCTTCGAATTCGCCAAAGCGCGACTGCAGGCCTTGCTGACGCCACCGCGGACAATCATGGAAGCCTATACCAAAGCGACACCGCAGGTCCGCACGCGACCCGAGGTTCGTTACCGCTACGCGCTGGCGCTGCGGCGCGCCGGCCAGGCGCGACAGTCGCTCGCAATCCTGCAAACACTGGTCGCCCAATACCCCAACAGCATCGCCATGCGCCTGGCACTCGCCATTAGTACCAGCGACTCCGGACAGCCCGACGCGGCACTGCGACAGTTGCGCCGACTCGACAAACTCTACCCACGACAGGAAGCCATCGTAATCGAACTGGCCCGTCTCGAAATAAAACACGGACAGGCCGCCGCGGCACTGCGGCATCTGCGCGAACTCGTCGAAACCCGGTCCGTGCAGCCCGAAACCCTTCACCTGGAAGCACAAGCCGCAGCACGGGCCGGACGGCCGGCATTCAGTCACGAAGCACTGGCGCTGTACCACTTCCGCCTCGGCAACAGCACCTCTGCTCTCGAGCAGATCGAACTCGCCCTGCACACCCCCGGACTCGGCGCCGTAGAGGAAACACGCCTACGCAGCCTGCGGCGGCAGATCCAAAGACACCTCCCATAGCCCTTCCTATCGACACGATTCCGTGCTCGTACGTCAATGAATACCTATATACAGACTCCCCCAGCAGATCTCACGCCTTTGCCGATCCGTGGATAAATGGAATAAAGCGTTATGGACACGCATCAGTAGCAACTGAGATCGTCTGAATGAGGTTATGGAATCATTAATATAGAAGAATGCTTATAAACATCCTGATTTGTTGTGAATTAATTCGATCACGCTATAGTGGAATCCGAGCCAAAAAGTGCCGACGGCGCCATTTGGCGCGACCCCACATAAGACACGACCAACACCTCGTAGAAAGGTGCCACTCTTAAGGAGGCTGACATGCGGAATCCCGTAAGGCTCGTTACAACCGTGGCCGCCATGGCCGCACTCACGGGAAGCCTTGCGCTTGCCTTACGTCGCGATGAAGGCCCGCTTCCCCGACCGCCAGAAACTCTTCGACCAGATCTGGGATCCCCGGCACATGAACCCGCATACGATCATGCCTCCCTTCGGCGCTAACCGGATCCTCGACAAGAGCCAGATCAACAAGATCATCGATTTTCTCTACACCCACTGAAATCTCATGGAGCAAGAACGCATGAACAACACCCGTCGTGTCTTCCTCAAGGGGAGCTTGACCGCGAGCGCGCTCGGCGTCGCCGCCGGTGCGGGCCTGCTGACACCCAGCAGCGTGCTGGCCGCGACCTGGCCGAAAGGCGCCTTCGAGCGCAAGGACCTCAAAGAAGCGATGAAAATGATCGACGGTTCGAGTAGCGCCGAAAGCGGTCACGTGACCCTGCGGGCACCGGACATCGCCGAAAACGGCGCCGTCGTTCCCGTCACCATGTCGTCCGACCTCGATAACGTGGTCAGCCTGACCCTGTTCGCCAAGGACAACCCCTATCCTCTGAATTCCAACTACGTTTTCAGCAATGGAGGCATGCCTTACGCCTCCAGCCGTATCAAGCTGAGCAAGACGATGGAAGTGATGGCCGTTGCCCGCACCTCCGACGGCAAGCTCTATAGCACCAAGAAGCAAGTCAAGGTCACCATCGGCGGCTGCGGCGGCTGACGCTAACCTTACGATCAAGCAAAGGACGATACGCATATGCCTAGCAACACCATTCGCATCCGTGCCCAGGTCAAAGGTGGCACGACCGACGTCAAGTCACTCATCAAGCATCCGATGGAAACCGGCTTGCGCAAGAACAAGGCCGGCAAGCCGATTCCTGCCCATTTCATCGAACAGGTAACCGCCGAACTCAACGGCAAGCAGGTCATGCTCGCCAACTGGAGCATCGGCATTTCCAAAAACCCCTTCCTGTCGTTCAAGGTCATGGGGGGCAAGGTGGGCGACACACTGAAGCTCAGCTGGGTCGACAACAAAGGCGAATCCGATTCGATCGAGACCAAGCTCTCCTGAATCGTCCCGCCGGGCCACACACGAGGGAGGAGATAAACACGATGAAAAAGCTCATCACAATCGCCGTGACACTGACGGCTATGCTGCTGGCGATGCCCGGAACCTCCCTGGCATCGCCACAGCAGGACCTGAAGAACTTCAGGCAGTACTTCGAGAAGCGCTTCCCCGACACGCCGTTCAAGGACTTCGCCAATGGCGCTCTGGCCAAGGGCATCGGCACCCCTGACATGATCAGCCAATGGCAGGACATGATGCAGTTCCCGCCGTTCGACTTCGCACTGGCCAAGGGCAAGAAGCTGTTCAACACGCCGTTCCCAAACGGCAAGACCTACGCCAGCTGCTTCAAGAACGGCGGCATAGACATTCGCCAGTACTATCCATATATCGACAACAAGACCGGGCAGGTACATACGCTGGAAAGCGACATCAATGCATGCCGCGTAAAGAACGGTCTCAAGCCGCTGGGCTGGAAGAAGGGCGACATTGCCGACATCTCTGCCTATATGGCTAGCACCTCGGATGGGCAGCCTCTACAGGTCAAGACGCCCACCACTCCGGCCGAGCTTGCTGCATACCAGCACGGCAAGGCGTTCTTCTACGCCAAGCGCGGGCAGCTCAACATGGCCTGTGCCGATTGTCACATGGTGCATGCAGGCCAGTGGATCCGTGCAGAGATCCTCAGCCCGGCGATCGGTCAGCCCACGGGCTTCCCGACCTACCGCGCCAAGTGGGGTGCGCTGGGCACGCTGCAGCGCCGTTTCGCCGGCTGCAACAACAACATCCGCGCCAAACCCTTCAAGGCGCAGAGCACGCAGTACAAGGATCTGGAGTACTTCCTCACCTACATGAGCAACGGCGAGCCGGTCAACGCGCCGGCATATCGCAAGTAGGCGATTCCTGATGCCTCCACCACTAAGCCCGGTTCGCCGGGCTTTTTTCTGCCCGCCGTACGGTAGAATGGGATCCACTCGAATACGCACGATCCCCCTCCCGGCATGGCACACGCCTCTTCGCAGTCCCTGCTCCACGACCTGTTCATCGGACGTCAGGCGATCTGCAACACCCAGCTCGGCGTCTACGCCTATGAACTGTTGTTCCGCACCGCGCACCGTACGGCGCTGCCCGACACGGCTCGCGCCGACGCCGCAACGTCCTCAGTCATACTTGCCGCATTCCAGGACATAGGCATCGACCGTCTTGCCGGCGACAGGCCGGTTGCCGTCAATCTCAGCCCGGGGTTGCTGGAACTGGTAGCCAGCCTCCCCGCACCACCCGAACGGGTGATCCTCGATCTGCCGCTGACCCTGGCGCGCCCTCACACTCTTCCTGCGCTGCAGGAGCTGAAAGCACTCGGCTACACCCTCGCGCTGGACGATTTCGAGTTCGACACGCGCCTCGCCGCGACCTACGACCTCGTTGACATGATCAAGGTCGACATACGCACCGCGGACAATTCCACACTGGCACGCCTGCCCAAACTGCTCAAGCGGCTGGGCGTACTCAGCGTAGCCAAGAAGGTCGAAACGATGGAAGAGTATGAACGGCTGCGCGATCAGGGTTACGAGTTGTTTCAGGGCAAATTCCTGAGTCGTCCGCGCACGCTGAAAGCAAAGACACTCACCGCCAACAAGCATGCACTGCTCACCCTGCTCTGTACTCTATATGACCCACACAGCGAAATCGGACAGATCGAGAACGCACTGGGCAGCGATCCCGGCTTGAGTTACAAACTGATGCGGCTGATCAACTCCGCCTTTTTCAACCCACCTCGAACGATCAATTCTCTGCACGACGCTATCGTCATCCTGGGTCGCCGACGGCTTGCCACCTGGGTCGCACTGACCGCCCTGGGCCGTCTCGACGACCGTCCACCGGAAATTTTCAGAATTGCACTGGCACGCGGCAAGATGTGCGAAAGGCTCGCGGAACATACCGGGCATCCCGGCAGCGATGGCTTTGCCGTCGGCCTGTTTTCGGCGCTACACCTGCTACTCGGACAATCGCTGAACAAATTGCTGCTGCCACTGCCGATTTCGGAACGCCTGAAATGCGCCATCCTTGCACACGAAGGCCCGCTGGGCGAACTGCTGTCGACGGTACTCGCCTACGAACGCAATCGCTGGAAAACCGTCACACACGCGGCACTGCCGATGGATCTGCTGCGCCAAGCGCGCCTCGAAGCCCTGGAGTGGGCCGACTCGCTAAGCGGTATGCTGACAGGCAGCGAATAGAACCGGTGGGCGCGGACCTCGCCCACCGGGCTTGGCTCACCCCAGAGCCGCGGTTTGCGCCGCATGCGCATCAGCCACCGTCAGCGTGGCCATGTTGACGATACGCCGCACGGTCGCCGAAGGGGTCAGAATGTGCACGGGGGCCGCACAGCCCAGCAAAATGGGGCCGACTGCCACGTTGCCGCCGACACTCGCCTTCAGCAGATTATAAGTGATGTTGGCGGCATCTACGTTCGGCATGACCAGCAGATTGGCCGCGCCCTGCAACGTCGTATCCGGCAGAATTTCCTTGCGCACGGATTCGCTCAACGCGCTATCGCCATGCATCTCGCCATCGACCTCCAGATCCGGGACCCTCTTGCGCAGCATCGTCAGTGCTTCTCGCATCTTCGCGGCTGACTCGTAATCGCTGCTGCCGAAGTTCGAGTGCGACAGCAGTGCCACCTTCGGCTCTATACCGAAACGCCGCACGGCCTCAGCGGCCATCAGCGTGATCTCCACCAGCTCCTCGGCACTCGGGTCCGGGTTGACGTGAGTATCGGCGATGAACAACTGATGCGTCGGCAAAATGAGTGCATTCATCGCCGCGTAGACGCTGCAGCCCTCACGGCGGCCAAGGACTTGATCGATGAAACGCAGGTGGCGGTGAGTGGTGCTGATAGTGCCGCAAATCATGCCGTCGGCCTCGCCCTTTTGCAGCAGCATTGCACCGATCAGCGTGGTTCGGCGGCGCATCTCGAGTTGCGCGATCTGCTTGGTCACACCACGGCGCGCCATGATGGCATGGTAGGCCTGCCAATACTCGCGGAAACGATCATCGTTCTCTGGATTGACCACCGTAAAGTCGCGCCCCGGCTGCAGCCTCAGGCCGTAGCGAGCGATGCGGCTTTCGATCACCGTCGGTCGACCGACCAGAATCGGCGTGGCAAGGCCGTCGTCCACGAGCGTCTGCACGGCACGCAGCACGCGCTCCTGCTCGCCCTCGGCAAACACCACCCGCTTGTGTTCCGGTTGGATCATACGGGCCGAGGAGTAGATAGGCTTCATCAGCGTACCGCTGTGATAGACGAACTCCTGCAAGCGCTGCTTGTAGGCCACGAAATCCTCGATCGGCCGGATCGCGACACCGTCGTCCATCGCCGCACGCGCCACGGCCGGAGCGATCTTCACGATGAGGCGCGGATCGAAGGGTTTGGGAATCAGATATTCCGGACCGAAAGTCAGATCCTGAATGTCATAGGCTGCAGCAACGATGTCGCTCTGCTCCTGGCGCGCCAGATCGGCGATCGCCTGCACCGCGGCAATCTCCATGTTGCGCGTGATCGTCGTCGCACTGACATCCAGGGCTCCCCTGAAAATGAAAGGGAAGCACAACACGTTGTTGACCTGATTGGGATAATCGGAACGCCCCGTGGCGATGATCGCGTCCGACCGAATTTCCCTGGCCAGTTCAGGAAGAATCTCCGGCGTCGGATTGGCGAGAGCGAATATCAAGGGCTGCTCCGCCATCGCCTTGACCATATCCGGCTTGAGAACTCCGCCAGCCGATAACCCCAGGAACAAATCCGCCCCCTCGATGACCTCACCGAGCGTGCGCGCATCGGTGCGCTGCGCAAAGCGTGCCTTATACTCGTCCATCAATTCGGTGCGGCCCTCATGAACCACGCCTTCGATATCAGTCAGCCAGATGTTCTCGACCGGCAACCCCAGGTCGATCAGCAGATCGAGACACGCCAGCGCGGCAGCACCGGCACCACTGACCACCACCTTGATCGAACCGATATCCTTGCCCACCACCTTCAGACCGTTGGTCACCGCTGCGGCGACTATGATCGCGGTTCCGTGCTGATCATCGTGGAAAACGGGAATGCGCATGCGCTCGCGCAAACGCTTCTCGACCACAAAGCATTCCGGCCCCTTGATATCCTCCAGATTGATGGCACCGAAGGTCGGCTCCAGCGCCGCGACGACGTCGACCAAGCGTTCAGGATCACGTTCGTCGATCTCGATGTCGAACACATCGATGCCGGCAAATTTCTTGAATAACACCGCCTTGCCTTCCATCACCGGCTTGGAAGCCTCCGCACCGATAGCCCCTAAGCCCAGCACCGCGGTGCCGTTGGTGACGACACCCACCAAGTTGCCGCGCGCGGTGTAGCGGAAGACGTTGAGCGGATCGGCCACGATCTCTTCGCAGGCGGCAGCCACGCCTGGCGAATATGCCAGCGCCAGATCGCGCTGATTGACCAGCTGCTTGGTCGGCGTAACGGACAGTTTTCCGGGACTGGGACACTCGTGGTACTTCAGGGCAGCTTGGCGCAGCATATCACTGGACGACATCAGTTCTCCTTTAAGCCGCGGCTCCGCCACAGCGCAAAATAGCTAGGTACGATAGACCGGCAAACGGCATGCATCCTGCGTTACCGGACGGCCGGTTCACGCCGCGAAACTGCAGGGAGCGAAACCGCTTGGTATCGCCCATGGCACCTCGAGACGGGTTCTGTGAACACGTGCAGACTTAAGCATAGACCGGGCCTGCGCCTCCAGCCAGTGCGTAGCCGCACACGATACGAAATTGCCCCCCGGACCGACACGTGCCAGGATCGGCAGTCGCCCTGCCCGCTCGGATAATTGGAACACGACATGGAATGGCTGCTTAACCCTCAAGCCTGGATCGCCCTGGTGACGCTGACGGCACTGGAAATCGTGCTCGGCATCGACAACATCATATTTATCTCGATCCTGGTGGGCCGCCTGCCGGAACACCAGCGCGACCGGGCACGCATCCTCGGACTCGGCCTGGCCATGCTCACTCGGCTGGCGTTGCTGCTGTCTCTGATCTGGATCACCGGACTGACCAAGCCATTGTTTTCGGTGTTCTCGTACGCCATATCCGGGCGCGATCTCATTCTCTTCGGCGGTGGTCTGTTCCTGCTGGCGAAGAGCACCTTGGAAATACACGGGGCGCTCGAAGGCAATAAAAGCGCGGAACGCAAATCCGTTGCCGCCGGTTTGACGAGCGTGCTCGTGCAGATCACACTGCTGGACGTCGTGTTCTCGCTCGATTCGGTCATCACCGCCATCGGCCTGGCCCAGCAGTTGGCGGTGATGATGCTCGCCATCGTGCTCGCGGTGCTGGTCATGATGTTCGCCGCCAAACCGGTTGGAGAGTTCGTCGATCGCCATCCAACCATCAAAATGCTTGCGTTGAGTTTTCTGGTTCTGGTGGGAGTGACCCTGATCGCCGACGGCATGGGCTTCCATATTCCCCGCGGCTATATCTACTTCGCCATGGCCTATGCCGTCGGCGTGGAAATGCTCAACCTGCGCGTGCGCCGTCGGGGCGCGGTGCCGGTCACGTTGAGCAAGGCCTACGAGGAGGACAATCACTGAGAGGACGGGATAATCTTGAAGTAAAGCACGCGGTCCCGGATCCCGCGCCGAGCACGTGAATCGGGTTAGCGATTTAAATGGTGGGCCGTGTTGGGCTCGAACCAACGACCATCGGATTAAAAGTCCGGTGCTCTACCAACTGAGCTAACGGCCCTGAAAGGGCGCAATCATACCTTTTCCGCGCCGCTGCTGGAACCCCGCAACGGCACGGAAAAACAGCGGCTACACCGCTTCCAGCTTGCGCAGTCGATTCGGCAGCAAATGCATGTCGGCCAGTGCCGCCACCAGCGCGCTGAACACCGTCGCCTCGCCCTCGTAGACCAGGCGGTAATACTCGACCTTCATGGTCAGCGCACTGCCGAAAATGATCGAAGCGAGCGTCATGTACGAGCCCAACGCCAACGTCGACACCCCGGTCACACCCTGGCCGATCGTGCAGCCCATGCCCAGCACGCCGCCGACTCCCATCAGGAAACCACCGACCACGTGCCGCACGAAATCGCTCCAGGACGAGAACCATTCAAAACGAAAGCGGCGTGTCAGGAGCGCAAACAACAACGACCCCAGCACCACGCCGCCCGCCGCCATCATGCCAAAGGTGACGAGATTCTTGGCGAAGCCAGTGCTGATGTAATAGGAAAACTGACCGCTGGGGGAAACGAAGGTGAAGGACTGCGCCCCGACGGCAGCCGGCGGAACATCCATGAAAGCCGCATCACTCTGCCACTGCTGGCCGAGCGGCCCGGCCGTCACCCACCAGGCCACCACCACGGCGAGCCCGACCACCAGTCCGCCGAGAATGTTGTCGAAACTGGAACGAAAATCCTTGGATTTAAATGCCCAAGCGATCAGCGCAACACACAGAACAACGCCGACCACACTGCTGACCAACGCCGCCGAGGACAAGCCGAACAGCCCGGCGAGAATATCCCCAATACCCTGGGTGTTGCTGCCATGGGCACTCAGATCGATGAAGGCGGGCTGCATCCAGCGCAGGAACACCTGATATCCGAAATTGGTGTACATCATCAGATAGGCGCCGATGCCCATCATCGCAAAGACGAGGACCGACTTCAGATTGCCGCCGCCGATACGGACCATGGTCTTGTTGCCGCAGCCGCTGGCGAAAGTCATACCGACCCCGAACAGGAAACCGCCGACCAGATAGCGCGGCCAGGCCAGGCTGGAAGTCAGATAGGGCGGAAACGAAGTGCTGTTACTCGCCACCATGGACATCTTGGCCATGCCGGTCCACTGCAGTAAAAGCACACCGGCGATCGCTACGGCGATGGCGAAAAACCAGGCGCGGATGCGACCGGTATCGCCCATGTTGACCAGATCGGATACCGCGCCCATGGTGCAGAAATTGGTTTTGTTGACCACCGCACCCATAACCACCGCAATACCCAGACCCGACAACAGGATCTGCTGGGTTGAACTCAAAGCCATACCGCCGCCCTCCAGAGCTTCCTTCGTTAACCATTGCCCCGACGGCGCTCAGCCGTCCGTACCGATTTCTGAAAGATGCGACGGAACGAAGGATTATTCCGCCTGCGGCTGGTATCGCGTTGGATCGGCGATTCCCGCCCCGGCAAATCCCTGCGCGCGCAAACGGCAGGCATCGCAACGGCCACAGGCACGCCCTTCGGCATCGGCCTGATAGCAGGTCACCGTCTGCGCATAGTCAACGCCAAGTTCCACACCGCGGCGGATAATCTCGGCCTTGGTCAGTTCGATGAGCGGAGCCTGCACCTTGAAGCCGTCACCTTCGACACCCACTTTGGTCGCGAGGTTGGCCAAGCGCTCGAATGCCTCCACGAAAGCCGGCCGACAGTCCGGATACCCCGAATAGTCGACGGCGTTCACGCCGATAAAGATATCGCGTGCATCGAGGACTTCCGCCCACCCCAGAGCCACCGACAGGAACACGGTGTTGCGTGCCGGAACATAGGTCACCGGAATACCCTCTTCCGGTGTTTCCGGCACAGCGATCGCCGCATCCGTCAGCGCGGACCCGCCGATCGCACTCAAATCCAGCCGAATGACTCGATGCTCCACAGCGCCGCCGACCCGTGCAACGCGCCCGGCCGCCTCTAGTTCGGCAGAGTGGCGCTGGCCATAGTCGAAACTCAGTGCGTAGCACGCGTAGCCCTGCGCACATGCCATGGCCAGAACCGTCGCCGAATCCAGTCCACCCGATACCAGTACCACCGCCTTTCTCATCGTCCCGGCTCATCTCCCCAAAGGTATTTGTGCAACTGCACCTGCATGCGCACATGTAGCCTGTCGTCCAATATCCACTGCGCCAGCTCGCGCGGTTCCAACTCGCCGTACGCAGCTGAGAGCAGCACCTCGACACGGTCGGCCAGCGCATGTTCCCGCAAACGCTCACACGCCCACTCGTAATCTGCGCGGCCGGCTATCACCAGCTTGACCTGATCCTGTGGACCGAGGTGTTCGAGATTACTCCAAAGATTACGTCGCTCCTCGCCGGAACCCGGCGTCTTCAGGTCAACCACCTTAATCACCCGGGCGTCGACCTGAGCGACATCCAACGCCCCGCTGGTCTCCAGAGATACTTCGTAGCCGGCATCGCACAGGCGTGACAGCAGTCCATGTACTCCGCGTTGGGCCAACGGCTCGCCGCCGGTCACCGTCACATGCCGCACACCGTAGCCATCAACGCGTGCGCAGATATCGTCCACGTCCATCCACTCCCCACCGCTGAACGCATAGGCGGTATCGCAGTAGGTACAGCGCAGTGGACATCCGGTGAGGCGGACGAACACGGTCGGCCAGCCCACGCTGCGCGCCTCGCCCTGCAACGACAGAAAGACTTCGGTGATGCGCAGGCGCGCACCACCTGCTGAACGGTCGCTGGGAATGGAATTCATCGCCTCTGAAACTCGTGCGCGGCGCCCCGAAGGTACGCCGCGCGTAAAATTCGTGTCGATACGACGGCATCGCAGGAACAGCGAAGCCATCGTGCGCGATTATGCGCTCAATGGCCCTCGCGCTTCATCCTGCTCAGGCGGTCGGCCGCCAAGCGCGACGCCGTCGTGCCCGGATACTGACTGACCACGGCCTGCAGCGTCTTGCGCGCAGCGGCCCACTGCTGCAACTCGTACTGGCTGTAACCGATCTTGAGCATAGAGGCAGAAACCTTGTTGCTCTGCGGATAGTCGTTCACCACATTCTGGAACTGCACCAAGGCCTGCGAATACTGCTTCTCGACATACAGGGCCTCACCTGTCCAATACTCCGCATTCGCTACGTAAGGACTCTTCGGATATGCCTTCTCGAAGGCCTGGAAAGCAGAGATGGCCTCCTGGTAGTGACTGTTCTTGAGCAGATCGAACGCTTTCTGGTAAGCCGCCAGGTCCTGACCATTCGGGGTTGGAGCGACCGTCTGTTGCTGGCTGCCCGAGCTGCCGCCGGCCGGCGGATTCACGGAGGCCGGCGGAACCGAGGTGCCCGAAGCCGCAGGCGTGGCAGCCGCGGTGGCTGAATTGCCTGCAGTCGAAGTCGTGCCACCCGATGCCGCGGCCTCCAGGGCCTGCAAACGCTGGTCCGTGCTCATGTAGAGCTGGCGTTGGCGATTGCGCAGACTCTGGACCTCATGCGCGAGTTCCTGGTTCTGACCACGCAATTCACGAACCTGCTGCTGCAGATTACTGACCTGCTGATAGAGCTGGACGACCGCCTGGATATCGGTCGGCTGAGCGGCTGCGTCCACCTGCCCTGCCGTCTGATTGCCGCTTGGCTGGGCGTCAGCCGCCCAAACAGGTGAGACCGGCGCGAGCATACCCGCACACAATACCGCACACACCGCCACATGAGATAAACGCATAAGCCGCTCTATCCATCGATTCGTTGCGCTGCGATCCCTGAGGCCTTCCATGAACCGAACGCTGTTTGTGTGATCCCGGCCTCATCTGAGGCCGGGATCGTGCTCCATTCAACGCGTCCGCTTACTGCGCGTTGGGATATACGATATTCACCCGGCGGTTCTTGCTCCAGCAAGCCTCGTCGTGCTGCAGGCAGACCGGATTGTCTTCACCGTAGCTGATCACGCTGAGCTGCTGCGGGCCAACACCCTGCAGTTCCAGCAGCTTGGCCACGGCCTGCGCACGCCGCTCACCGAGCGCCATATTATAAGCACGCGAACCGCGCTCGTCGGTATTGCCTTCGAGCTTGATATGCAGATTCGGGTGCGCAGCCAGATACTTCGCATGGGCGCTGATCACCGACAGATACTGCTGTGCGATCTCGCTGCTATCGAACGCGAAGTAGACCGTGCGCTTGGACAGCGGACTATTCGGATTGTTGAGCTGGTCGGCCGTCAGGCCACCCTGGTTCTGCAGTGCGCTGGCCTGACCGGCCTGACCGGCCTGACTCTGACCAGTCGTGCTGGAAGCCACCCCTGCACCCGCGGCGCCGTTCTCGGCCCCCGTCGTCGGCTGCACCGTCTGCGCGGTGGGCGCACAGGCCGCCAGCAGCACGGCAAATGCCGCCGCAACAGCCACTCGATAAATCCGCATCATGTTGTATTCCCCTTTAGCACTATCGACGAAAAGACGAAGACTCACTGTCCTCGCTACTGGGCAGGCTGATCGCCGAATGGCGACCAGGCCGGTTGACTAACGTTCTCAGGGCCGCTCAAACGCTGGCGGACGCGCCCATCAACGCTGACCGCAGACAACACGCTCCTGCCCTGGTAATCGGTGCTGTAGATCACCATGCTGCCATTGGGCGCGAAGCTAGGCGACTCGTCCAACTGCCCCTTGGTCACGACCTGCATCTGCCCACTGTTGAGATTTAGCAGGGCGATACGAAACGCACCTTGATCACTGTGCACGAACGCGATCTTGCCGCCATCGGGCGACACCGCCGGCGCAGCATTGTAGTTGCCGTCGAAGGTCAAGCGCTGCGCCGAACCTCCATCCAGCGACTTGACGTACAACTGGGGCGATCCCCCTCGGTCGGACGTGAACACGATGGACTTGCCGTCCGGCATCCAGGCCGCACCGGTGTTGATCGAAGCGTCATGCGTGAACTGGGTCAGTTTCTTCGTCGCCAAATCCATGATGAAGATCTCGGCATCGCCGTGACGCGACAGCGTAAGGGCAAGCTTGCGTCCATCCGGTGAGAAGGCAGGCGCGCTATTCAGTCCGGGCCTGTTGGAGATCAACTCGCGCTTGGCGGTGGCCAGATTCTGCAGATAGACCTGCGGATGGCCGGCCTCGAAGGAGACGTACGCCAAGTACTTGCCGTCCGGCGACCAGGTGGGCATCGACAACGGCTTCGGCGAACTGTAGACCACATGCGGATTGTAGCCGTCGGCATCCGCCACCATGATACGGTAGCGCACTATACGCTCGTTCTTGACCTCGGTGCTGACATAGGCGATATGCGTATCGAAAGCGCCACGCTGACCGGTCAGCTTCTGATAGATGAGGTCGCTGATACGATGTGCCGCGCGGCGCAGCTGCACCTTGGTGGCGCGGATCGTATACCCCATCAGCTGCTGGCCCTGCAGGGTATCGAACAGCTGAAAGCGTACGCTGTACTGACCGGGCGAGGTCTCCTCGACGCCCCCGATGACGACATCGCTCACGCCGACCTGGCTCCAGGCGTTGAACTGAATATTTCCCGGCTGGGTGGGTCGCTGCGGCATCTTGGCCGGCGGCAGCGGCGCGAACAGGCCGCTACGCCGCAGATCGTTGGCGACGATCTCACCGACTTTCTGTGGCGGCTGCGGCGTCTGCCCATGCCAGGCAAAAGGCACGATGCCGATGGGTGTGGCGCCGATCGCTCCCTGGGTGATCGTGATATTCAGAGCAGCCTGTGCGGTGGCGGCAAACGCCGACAGCAGCAGGATGGCGAGTCGAACTAGGCGTCTCGGATTCATCATGGCTCGTTTGGCTTGAAGGTAAAGTTCAGGGTGGCCTGGAACACCTGCGGGTTAGGCGCCAGCGGCAGCGGCTCGGAACGCTTGACTGCCGTTTCGACCGAGCGCCGGAATAGCTCGTCCCCGGTACACTGCCCGATCTGCAAGCTGAGGATATACCCCCCCTGGTCCTGTTTCACGGTAACCTGGCAACTCTGGCCGGGTTGGTAACCGGGCGGTATCACCCAGTTACGCTGAATCGTAGCCTTCAACTGGCCGATCCAGCTGCTCTGCAACTGCCGGTTGCGCCGAGCCTGGATCGCCTGCTGCTGCTTCTGCAACGCCGCCGCTTCGGCGGCCATTTGCTGATCGAGCATTTTCTTTTCCGCAGCGGCCTGTTGCGCTTTGCGCTTGGCCTCGGCCGCCGCCTTCGCCTTGGCTGCCGCTTCGGCCTTGGCCTTGGCTTCAGCCGCCGCCTTCGCCTTGGCTGCCGCTTCGGCCTTGGCCTTGGCTTCGGCCGCCGCCTTCGCCTTGGCTGCCGCTTCGGCCTTGGCCTTGGCTTCGGCCGCCGCCTTAGCCTTGGCTGCTGCTTCGGCCTTGGCCTTGGCTTCGGCCGCCGCCTTAGCCTTGGCCAACTGTTCGGCCATGCGCTTGGCTTCGGCCTTGGCTTTGGCCGCCTGTTCAGCCTTGCGCTGGCTGCTCAAATCAATCAACTGCGCCTGTATCGGTTGTCCACTGACGGCAGGTGTCGGGGCACTTCCCAAATTCAGACCGATCCCAAACAGCACCAGCACGATCAGGTTGAGTATCACCGCCGCGGTCAATGCCCACGGATGACGGCGCAGTTCTTCCCACATATCAGCGCTTCTTGCCAGGCGGAGGCTCGGTGATCAATCCGACCTTTCCGGCACCGGCCTGCTGCAGAATGGTCATGGCTACAACGACCCGCCCGTAATCGACATGGCTGTCGCCCTTCACATAGACCGGCAATTTGGGATCTTGTTTCAATTCCTGACCGACAATGTGACGCAAAGCCGCGGTATCCAGCGCTTGTGTGGGAGGTGCGCCGCGATTGACGAAAAAGCGTCCCTGCGAATCGACGGTGACCGTCAGCGGCTCTTGTGCCTGAGTACTCTTGGGAATCGGTTTGGCCGCCGCCTTGGGGAGATCGACCTGGACACCCTGCTTGAGTATTGGTGCGGTTACCAGAAAGATAACCAACAGCACCAACATCACGTCGATGTAAGGCACAACGTTGATCTGCGCCATCGGGCGGCGTCGGTGCGAACGACGGGACACGCTCAGGCCTCCGCCTTCACAGCCGCCAGCTGGCGTTGCAACAGGGCGAGAAATTCGTCCTGGAAGTTGTCATAACGATTGATCAGGCGCTCTACCTCGTCGGCATAGCGATTGTACGCGACCACCGCAGGAATGGCCGCAAACAGCCCCATGGCGGTGGCGATCAGCGCTTCGGCGATACCCGGAGCGACCATGGCGAGCGAGGCTTGCTGCACGTTCCCCAGAGCCATGAAGGCATGCATGATGCCCCAGACGGTACCGAACAGCCCCACATACGGGCTGACCGAACCGACGGTTGCCAGAAACGACAGCCATTGCTCAAGCTTGTCTTCCTCGCGCGCCAATGCCACCCGCATGGAGCGCTGGGCGGTATCGATCAGCGAATGCGGTACGACATCCTGGCCGGGCTTGTGCAAACGCAGATATTCGCGGAAGCCGGCCGAGAAAATCGTTTCCAGGCCACCGCGAGGCGTCTTCGCCCGGATGCCCTCGTACAACTGCGACAAATTGCTTCCGGACCAGAAACGATCCTCGAACAGCGCGGCCTGCGCCCGCGCGGTGCGCAAGGTGCGCCACTTGATGAAGATCATGGCCCAGGACAGCACCGACGCGATCAGCAGAATGAGCATGACCAACTGCACAAGAACGCTGGCGTTGAGCACAAGATCGTAGAAAGACGGATCAACAGACACTATTTACGGCCTCCAAAAGCAGGCGCGGCATCGCCGCCGGCTTGAAAGTCTGAGCGTCAAGGCACGCGACCTTGATGCGGCCTTGCGCGAGCAACACACGCTTGTCGTCATCATCGCGCAGTACTTCCTGCGCGAACGCGATGCTGGCCCTACCTGCCCGAACCACACGCGATTCGACGACCAGTGCATCGTTGAAACGGGCGGGAGACAGGTAATCCACCTCGGCCGAACGCACCGCGAATACGAGGCGCTCCTCCTCCTTCAGGCGGTCCTGCTCGAATCCCAGGCCCCGCAGCCATTCGGTGCGGGCTCGCTCCATGAACTTCAGATAATTGGCGTAATACACCACACCGGCCATATCCGTGTCTTCGAAGTACACGCGAATCGGCCAGGCAAAGACACTCATCGACAATCCTTTCAGCACATCACCTGCTGTGGTGGACGAATCCCTGCTACTAGGTCAGGGCGCATATTCTGTCAAATTCGGCCAACAAGCGCAGGCCCTTTACAGTAATTTCACAATCTGGGCGCAACGGCCAAGCAGCCGACAGCGTCCGAAGGACGCCAGCGTACGTTGAATCCGCGGGAAGGAGCAGCGGCCGCCAAGCGGCGACCGCGGAGAATAAGAAGCCGGCCATTGACGCTGCAACCACCCGAGGGAAAGATAGGGCTGCAGCGCCGTGGCCGGAACGGAGCGACCGGTAGGCCCCACCGCAACAGCTGCGGCGGAGAAATATCAATTGCCCGTGCTGCTCGTCGTGTCGGGCACCTGCGTCGTAGGTGCCGGCACCGCCGTCGCCGGAGCCGGTACAGTCGTCCCGGCTGACGGGGTCTTGGACTGGTTGTCGGATTTTCCGCAACCGGCGAGCAGCGCCATGCCGATCAATGCCACGGGGGCGATAACGTTGATTTTCATTACAAGCCCTGTTTCGGTTTCGATTCCTGCCGCACATCCGGACCAAGTGGCCGACGACGGCGCCGAATATTCCGAAGCGTCTCGTGACGCTTACATGGGCACCAACGAATCAAACTCCATGCCAAAAATCACAGGCTTTTGCAATCAGGCACTTACATCATGCCTGCCCGCACAGCCCCTAAAAACCTGTCGCCAAATGACGACAAGAACTGGAAGATAAAACTTAATTTATTGATTTTATTATATTTTATAGCGTCTCATACAGGAGACGCAAAAACCAGCCCAATTCGGAAAACAACTAAATTCATCCCGCGGACAAAGCGTACACGATGAGGAACGCGGTGTGCGAGCTTCGGCACGACGAGACCGTCGGCGCCATGCTCACAAGCGCGCAAAAGACTCCGCCTGCCGGCTATGGCGCTCTCAGGGTTTCGACACGGTTCCGAATCAATACGCGGCCCGCAGCCAATGGCCGACTCTACTGAGAGCATTGTCGAAGGCAGCGCAGGATCTCTCAGCGGCGACGCTTGAACAGCGCAGGGTCTATATGGTGTCTGTTCAGCAGCTTGTAGAATTCGGTCCGGTTCCGCTTGGCCAGGCGAGCCGCGGCGGTAACGTTGCCCTCGGTCAGCATGAGAATACGCGAGATGTATTCGCGCTCGGCATGCTCGCGCGTCTCGACCAGCGACGGCAGTTCGGTAGGTGCTTCGTTCAGTGCCCGTTCGACCTGACCGGCGGAAATCAGCGGCGTGGTCGACAACACCACAGTACGCTCGACTACGTTGTAGAGCTGGCGCACGTTGCCGGGCCAGTCGTAGGCGATCAACCGCGCCATCGCGTCCGGGGAAAAACCTTTCACCTCGGGCATGGACTCACGCTCGACCAATCCCAGGAAATGACGTGCGAGCAGCGGGATATCCTCACGCCGCTCGGCCAGGGTTGGCAGAGTCAGTGTCACCACATTGAGACGGTAGTACAAATCCTCGCGGAAACGGCCCTCGGAGGCCGCAGTGTCCAGGTCGCGGTGGGTGGCGGAAACGATGCGCACGTCCACCTCAACCGATTCGACGCCACCGACGGGCCGCACCTCCCGCTCCTGCAGTACGCGCAATAGCTTGGCCTGCGTGGTCAGCGGCATGTCTCCGACCTCGTCCAGAAGCAGCATCCCGCCGTCGGCGGCCTGGAACAACCCCTGATGGTCGTGCGTGGCGCCGGTAAACGCACCCTTTCGATGTCCGAACAGCTCGGACTCGATCAGCGTATCCGGAATGGCGCTGCAGTTGACCGCGACAAAGGCTTGCTCGCGCCGTCGGCTGGCCCGATGGATGGCATGCGCCAGCAGTTCCTTGCCCGTACCGCTCTCGCCGCGGATCAGCACGTTCGCATCCGAACGTGCCGCCAGTCGTGCCTCGGCCAACACCGCCTCCATCGCGGGGCTGCGCGTGATGATCCCCTCGCGCCAGGCCTCCTCGCTGTCAGCATCGCTCGAGACACCGCCGCCCAGACTCAACGCCGCCTCGATCTGCGCCTGCATCTCCTTGTGATTGAACGGCTTGGTCAGATAGCCGAACACACCGCGCCGCGTGGCCTCGACGGCGTCGGGAATGCTGCCGTGCGCGGTCAGAATAATGACCGGCAGAGTCGGCCAAGTATGGGCAATGGCGTCGAACAACGCCAGACCGTCCATCCCTTCCATCCGCAGATCGCTGATCACCACGTGCGGACGGAATACCGGGATCTTGGCCAGGGCCTCAGCGCCGCTGCCTGCGGTTTCGACATCGAAACCGGCCACATTGAGGCGTAGCGAGACGACGTGCAGCAGATCCTGCTCGTCGTCAACGAGGAGCAGTCTTGCCCTGGCTTTGGTCTTGGAATTCACGATCTTTCACCTGGTTGATCTGTTGTTCTATGCGTGTCAGCGCTTTGAGCTTGGCTTCCAGCGAGCTTATCTTGTCCTGCGCCCGGACGAAGGCTCCATGCTCCGCGGCCTGACGGCCTGCTACGGCCCGCAGATAAGCGGCCAGCGGAGAATCCGGCAATCGCTTCAACAAACCCAGCACGTCGTCCGGCTGCAGGCAGCCGGGCACTGCGACACCCAGCGCCGCCAGAGTCAAACGCACATCGTCGCTGTTCTTGTCCTGCAACCGCGTCTGTGCCTCCGCACAGACGACCTGCCGCCGTGCGGGCGCCATCGCCGCAACCTGCGAGGCCTGACGCAGTACCGGGTTTTCCGAACCGACCGTGGATGCAGCCGTACTCGGCCCACGCAAGTTGGCACACCCCGCCAAGCAAAACATAGCCACGCCAACTGCAGTCCAGCGCCTCACGCGTCCATCCCTCTCATATCTGCAGGAAGCTCGACTTTGAACACAGCGCCCTCACCTTCGCCTCCCTCGACCAGGCGCACCGTGCCGCGGTGCGCCTCGACATATTCCTTGACGATCGCCAGACCGATTCCCGAGCCGCTACCCGCTCCACCAGGCGGCGGCGAACCACGGTAGAACGCCTCGAACAACCTCTCGCGATCGGCCACCTCCACACCGGGCCCCTGATCGGCGACGCGCAGCACCGCTTTGCGCGCATCGGCACGCACATCGAAATACAGCATCGAACCGCGCGGTGCGTACTTGATCGCATTCGACAGCAGATTGTCGATCACCTGACGCAATTTCGTCTCGTCTCCCCACAGATGCGCCGGATCCAGCGAACGCATAACCTTGAGATCGCGGCCCTCTAGCGCTGGTCGATGCTCGGCCAGCGAGGCCTGTACCAGCTTGGACAGATCCAGCGCCTTCAGACCCAAGCTGGCGAACTGTCCCTGCAGGCGGTTGTACTGAATCAACTGGTCGATACGCTCCTGTAGCTGATCCGCGCTGGCGTGCAGGATACGCACCAGTCCGGTCTGTTCCGCATTGAGCGACCCTACCACCTGATCCTGCAGCAGTTCCACGCTCTCGAGCAGTGTCGTCAACGGCGTCTTCAGATCGTGCGACATATCCCGCAGAAAACGTTGCTTGCCCGCCTCCAGCTCCAGCAGGCGCCGCCGCGTCCAATCCAGGCGCTCGCCCAGGTACTCCAGGTCGCGCGGCCCGCGTACGCTGACCGCCTTCTCGAAGTCGCCATCGCCGAGCCGGTGAATGGCGCGATCGATCTGCCGCATCGGACGCAGAATCAGGCGACTCAGGCCGAGCGCAAGAATCACGCTCACCACCACCAACGCCAGCGCGCCCCAGAGCAGGAACTGCTGCAGGCGCCGCGCATCGGTGCGCAAAGCCTCCACCCGCTGCGCGACGGCATGGCTACTGTCGGTCCACAACGCGCGAGCCTGCCCGCTCAGATCGGCGAAGCTCTGACCCACCGTGTCCGGCAACTGACCGTCCGGAGCTGCGACGACACTCTTGACCAAATCCGCTTCACCCTGCCCCAGACGACGTATCCGCGTCGCCAGCGACGGAGAGACGTGCAAGGATTCCAGGCGCTGAAGCGTGTGGTTGAACTGTTCATGGCTGGCGCTGAACACCTGCATCAGGCCGGGATCGGCAACCACCTGGTACTGGCGGGCGCTGCGCTCCATGGTTACCAGTTCCTCCATCAGAATGAGGCTGCCCTGGGTCAGCTGCACGGCCTGGTACACCGTGTCCTCGCTCTGGCTGGAGAGGCGGTTGACGGCATAGGCCGAGGCCACCACCACGACGATCAGCGGCAGCGCCACCAGCGTGAAACTCAGCGTTACGAGACCGGCCAGTGAACGGGGTGACCACGGCTTGCTGCTCTTCTCGGTCGACGACGGCAGACTGCGCGGCATCTCAGAGCGCTCCACGGCGTCGGGCATGCCTCATGCCCCTCCTCCGTCCGTCCCGCCGAACAGATCACCCGCAGGCGCCGCCCCCCTGGGCGGCTTGAGGTCGAAATGCTCCCATGCGCGGCGCCCGGCGATGCGTCCACGCGCGGTGCGCATGAGGAAGCCCTGCTGGATGAGATAGGGCTCGATGACGTCCTCTATGGTGCCGCGTTCCTCTCCGATCGACGCCGCCAGGTTGTCCACACCGACCGGGCCTCCATCGAAATGCTCCATGATCGTGAGCAGCATGCGCCGGTCCATGCCATCCAGACCGAAGCGGTCGACGTTAAGCAGGTCCAGCGCACGGTCGGCGACCTCCGCCGTGATGTCCTGCCGCGCCTTGACCTGCGCGTAGTCGCGCACGCGCCGCAACAGGCGATTGGCGATGCGCGGCGTCCCGCGCGCGCGCCGCGCGATTTCATCGGCCCCGTTCGGATCGATCTCAACTCCGAGGATACCCGCCGCACGCGACACGATATGTGCCAGATCCTTCGTGCTGTAGAACTCCAAGCGCTGCACGATGCCGAAACGGTCGCGCAGCGGCGAAGTCAGCAGACCCGCTCGCGTGGTCGCCCCGACCAGCGTGAACGGCGGCAGGTCGAGCTTGATCGAACGCGCCGCGGGACCCTCGCCAATGACGATGTCGAGCTGGAAATCCTCCATCGCCGGGTACAGAACCTCCTCCACCACCGGGCTGAGCCGATGGATCTCGTCGACGAACAGCACGTCGCGCGGCTCGAGGTTGGTGAGCAGCGCGGCCAGATCGCCGGGGCGTTCCAGCACCGGACCGGAGGTATGCCGCAGATTGACGCCCAGTTCGTTGGCGATGATATGCGACAGCGTGGTCTTACCCAGGCCGGGCGGGCCGAAGATCAGCGTATGGTCCAACGCCTCGCCGCGTTCGCGCGCGGCATGGATGAAGATCTCCATCTGCTCGCGCACCGCCGGCTGGCCGACATAGTCGCCCAGGCGGCGCGGGCGGATTCCGGCCTCCTGCGAGGCCTCCTCGACACTTTCGCGTCCGTTCAACAGCGGCCTTTCGATCATCGCACCACCGCCTTGAGCGCCTGGCGGATGATATCTTCGGTGCCCATGTTGTCGGTCATCGCGGCAGCGACCATGCGGCTCGCTTCCTGCGGCTTGTAACCCAGCGAGATCAGCGCGTTGACCGCCTCGTCCTCGGCTGCGCCCGGTGCTGCAGCGGACACCCCCGCCGCAGGAGCCGCCGCCGGCGCCGCACCGGCCTCCAGCGCGCCGAGACGATCGCGCATCTCGATGATCAGGCGTTCGGCCGTCTTCTTGCCGATACCCGGCAGGCGCGTCAGCCGCGCCGCGTCGGCCGCCAGCACACAACCGGAAAACGTCGCCGCATCCATACCCGACAGGATGGCCAGCGCCACCTTCGCACCAACCCCGTTCACCTTGAGCAACTCGCGGAACAGGCCGCGTTCGGCCTCGGCCGCAAAGCCGAACAGGCTGTGTGCGTCTTCGCGCACCTGCAGATGGGTATGCAGGACGACTTCCGCGCCTACCTCAGGCAGCGCGTAAAAGGTCGACATCGGGGCTTCCACCTCGTAGCCCACGCCGCCCACCTCGAGCAGCAGGTACGGTGGGCGCTTGACCAACAACTGTCCGCGCAGGCGCCCGATCATCGCGCCTCCCGCCGCAACACGCTGCGGGTACTGTCGGTATGCGCATGGCACAGCGCGACCGCCAGCGCATCCGCCGCGTCGCTGGCCGGCGACTTGGCCAGCCCGAGAAGCATCCGCATCATATGCTGCACCTGCCCCTTGTCCGCTGCTCCGCTGCCGACCACGGCCAGTTTGACCGCTCGCGGCGTGTATTCGAAAACTTCCAGGCCGGCCTGCACGCAGGCCGTGATCGCGGCACCGCGCGCGTGGCCCAGCGTCAGCGCCGACGACGCGTTCTTGGCCACGAACACCTGCTCCACCGCCAACACCTCGGGATCGTATTCGGCCACCAGCGCCGCGACCTCGGAAAAGATGCGCCCCAGCCGCGGCGGCAACTCGCCCGTCCCCAGCCGGATACAGCCGCTGGCGATATGGCGGCTGCTGCGTCCGTCACTGTCGATCACGCCATAGCCGGTGACGCGCGACCCAGGGTCGATGCCGAGAATACGCATTGGAGTCGCGCTGGCGAGGCCGGGCCTAGCCGGCCGCCATCTGTTCCAGCAGCTCGTCCGGGAACTCGGCGTTGGAGTAGACTTCCTGCACGTCGTCCAGGTCTTCCAGCGCATCGAGCATGCGAATCAGCTTCTCGGCCGTCTCCACGTCCAGTGGCGTGCCGTTGCTGGCGCGCTGGGTCACCTCGGCCGACTCGGGCTCCAGCCCGTTGGCCTGCATCGCATCGCGTACCGTTTCAAAGTCCTCGGGGGTGGTAAGCACCTCCACCGAACCGTCGTCGGACGCCACCACGTCGTCCGCGCCCGCCTCCAGCGCGGCCTCCATGACGCGGTCTTCATCCACACCGGACGGATAGCTCAACACGCCGGTATTGCTAAACATGAACGCGACCGAGCCATCGGTGCCGAGATTGCCGCCGGCCTTGGTGAAGGCATGGCGCACCTCGGCCACGGTGCGGTTGCGGTTGTCGGTCATGCAATCGACCATCACCGCCACGCCGCCGGGGCCATAGCCCTCGTAGCGCACTTCCTCGTAGTTCTCGCCGCCCAGCTCACCGGTGCCGCGCTTGATCGCGCGCTCGACGGTGTCCTTGGGCATGTTCGCGCCCAGCGCCTTGTCCACGGCCAGACGCAGGCGCGGGTTGGTCGCGGGATCACCGCCACCGCCCATGCGCGCGGAAACCGTGATTTCGCGGATCAGCTTGGTGAACAGTTTGCCGCGCTTTTTATCCTGGGCCCCTTTGCGGTGCTGGATATTGGCCCATTTGCTATGCCCTGCCATGCGAATCCCTCTAGATCGTCCAATCGCGCGATTTTATCATCCCCGGCCGTCGAAGGTGCCTCCGCGCAAAAAGCGGCACGCCGCCTCGGCGACCGGGCGGGAATAAAGCATGCCGAAGTGGCCATGTGGCACGCTCAGATGTTCGCCGACCCAAACCGCCCGTGTCTCCTGCACGCTCACGGTGCCGTCGTGCGGCGACGCCAGCGGGGCGCCGAACAAGGTTCCCATCCCGAGGCCGCCGCGCGTACCGGCCACCATGCCCAACTCACGCGCTCCCTGCCAGCCCGGCGCACCGCCCAACAGGCCGCGCTCCAGGCTGCGCCCCAGCAGCGCACGACGCAACAGAGGCCAGTTCGCCACATGCCGTGCCGCCGTACTGCCGATCAGCGGCGTACCCAGCATGAGCACCCGCCCCGGCCGCTGCAGCGGCGCCTGTTCGAACAGATGCAGCAGCACCAGCCCCCCCAGGCTGTGCGCCACGAAATGCACGACATCGGCATCGAGTCCGTCCACGAACCGCGCCAAATGCCGCGCATTCTCTGCCGGACTGCGCCACAGGCTACGGTAGTGGAACGGCCTGACCGTATAGCCGCAATCGCGCAGCCGACGGCGCAGCGCAGCCATTTCCAAGCCGGTCATCCACAGCCCGTGCAGGGTGACGACGACTTCACGCACCGTTCCAACTCCTTAATCAGATATCCAGCGCAGGATGGCTTCGCGGTTGCTCCACGAACCGACCCGCCTTGCGGCGAGCGCCCGCGGCAACCAGCAGACCGCGGCATGTTCGGACGGGTTCGCTCTGACCTCGATCCGGGCGGGCAGGATCAGACGGAACACGTGCTCGAGATTGTGCGTCGCATCCGGCGCATAACGGAAGCGCCAGGGCGGCACGATGGGGAAACGCTGCGTCTCGCCGCAATCCTCCGGCACCGCATCGAGCCCGGTCTCCTCGCGCAGTTCACGCGCGGCAGCAGTGGCAGCGGATTCCCCCCACTCCAGGCTACCGGTCACCGACTGCCAGAAGCCACCCGGCGCCCGACGCTCCAGCAGCAACACCTCGCCGCCCTGCGTGGCGACCACCACCAGCACCGATTCCGGGCGCTTCCAGGTGGTCACCATCGAGGTGAACCCTTATTCCTGACGGCGGATGCGCAAATTCAGTTCGCGCAGCTGGCGTTCGCTGACCGGTGCCGGCGCATTGGTCAACGGACAGGCCGCGGTCTGCGTCTTGGGGAAGGCCATGACGTCGCGAATCGAGGCGCTGCCGGTCATCAGCATGACCAGGCGATCGAGGCCGAAGGCGATGCCGGCATGCGGCGGACAGCCGTACTTGAGCGCTTCGAGCAGGAAGCCGAACTTCTCCTGCGCTTCCTCGGCCTCGATGCCGAGCAGCTCGAACACCGCCGACTGCATCTCCGGCTGATGGATACGCACCGAACCACCGCCGACCTCGCTGCCGTTGAGCACCATGTCGTAGGCCCGCGACAGCAGCTCGCCCGGCTCGCTGCCAAACTTCTCGGGGCTGTCCACGCAGGGCGCGGTGAACGGATGGTGCAGCGAAACCCAGCGCTTTTCCTTGTCGTCGTACTCGAACATCGGGAAATCGACGACCCACAGCGGGCGCCAGCCGCGTTCTACCAGTCCCCGGTCGTGGCCGAGCTTGACGCGCAGCGCGCCGAGCGCGTCGTTGACGATGCGCGCCTTGTCGGCTCCGAAGAACAGCAGATCGCCGGTTTCGGCACCGCTGCGGTCGAGCAGATCGACGATCACCGTATCCGGCAGGAACTTGAGGATCGGCGACTGCAGACCCTCGCGGCCGGCATGGATGTCGTTGATCTTGATGTAGGCCAGGCCCTTAGCCCCGTAGCGGCCAACGAAGGTGGTGTAGTCGTCGATCTCCTTGCGCGACAGCTCGCCGCCGGCCGGCAGGCGCAGCACGACCACACGCCCATCGGGATCCTTGGCCGGGCCGGAGAACACCTTGAACTCGACCTCGCCCATCAGATCGGTAACGTCGACGAACTCCAGCGGAATGCGCATATCCGGCTTGTCGGAACCGAAACGATGCATCGCGTCGGCATAGCTCATGCGTGGGAACGGATTCGGCAGCGCGACTTCCAGCACGCGCGCGAACAGCTCGCGGATCATGCCCTCGGCGACCTGCATGACGCCGTCCTCGTCCAGGAACGAGGTTTCCATGTCGAGCTGCGTGAATTCGGGCTGGCGATCGGCGCGCAGATCCTCGTCGCGGAAGCATTTGACGATCTGGTAGTAACGGTCCATGCCGCTCATCATCAGCAACTGCTTGAACAGCTGCGGAGACTGCGGCAGGGCGAAGAAGCTGCCGGGATGGGTACGGCTGGGCACGAGGTAGTCACGCGCGCCTTCGGGCGTAGCCTTGGTCAGCATCGGGGTCTCGATGTCGAGGAAACCATGTTCATCGAGGAAGCCGCGCAGTTCGCGGGTGATCTGGGCGCGCAACTGCAGGCGGCGCTGCATCTCCGGACGGCGCAGGTCGACGTAGCGATAGCGCAGGCGGGTCTCCTCGCCCACCTCGCCCTCGTCAAGCTGGAACGGCGGCGTCTCGGCCGCATTGAGAATCTCCAGCTCCTGACCGAGCACCTCGACCTGACCGGTCGGCAGCTCAGAATTTTCGGTACCCTCGGGACGGCGGCGCACACGGCCGCGCACGCGCAGCACGTATTCGTTGCGCACGCGCTCGGCGGTCATGAAGATCTCGGGCAGATCCGGATCGAACACCACCTGGGCAACGCCCTCGCGGTCGCGCAGGTCGATAAAGATGACCCCACCGTGATCGCGGCGGCGGTTGACCCAGCCGCAGAGCGTCACTTCCTGGTCGATCAGGGCTTCGTCGATGGCCCCGCAATAATGGCTACGCATACTCACAATCAACCGTTCCCGTCGGTCTGTGCGCCGCGTTGGCGACCTGCCGCGCGTGGCACACACGGCGGCCCCCACCCCGGAGCATTCGGTTAAAACAAAAAACGCCGCAGGCTGCGGCGCAAGACTCGGCAATGTTACGGCCTGCCCCGCAGCGGCGCAAGCAGTGTCCCGCAGCGCCCGCGCCTCCCACTCAGCGCCCCGGCATGAAGATTTCATACTCCAGCCGCCCCATGCGAAACGACAACAGCCACAGGCCGACAAACGTCGTCAGCAGCACCGCTCCAGCAAAGCCGAAACCGTAGAACGCCGGCCCCAGGCGTAGCGTCAGCACCGTCAGCACCGTCAGCACCGTCAGCACCGTCAGCACCACGTTGCTCGCGGCGAACAAGGCTGTCAATGCCATGGCGCTACGCAACATATCCAGATAGAACAACACGTTGAGAATGGCCAGCAGCAGCACCTGCATACCCACCGCGGCAACGTCGATCTGGAACAGATAAAAGTACAGCTGCGAGATACCCAGCGCCTCCAGCAGCCGCGGACCGACCACGAACAGCGCCACCACGGTCAGCCCCTGAACCTTGAAGATGTCGTACAGGCCCTGGCGCACCGACAACAACACCATCGCATCCTTGAACTGGCACACGTGCTGGAGCGTATCGCCCTCGCGCACGGCGTTGTAGTAATTGCCGTAGGCCTCGACGAAATCCGTTTCGATGCGCACCAGGAACACGGCCATGCCGGGAATGATGGACAGATAGGCCAGGAAGATCGGCAAATCGTAGATCAGCGAGGCGCGCAGCGGCCCGACCACGGCATTCGAGGTGACCGGGTACATCCAGAAGATGAACTTGTCCGCCCAGATGGCGAAGTTATAGAAAAACCCGGTGGCCGCGAGGCTCAGATAAATCTTGCTGCGGTCGAGGAATTCGAACGCCAGCAGTTGGCGCCCCGGATAGTAGTGCACCACCAGCGCCAGCAGCAACACCTACCCGATCACGAAACCGCTCAGCAGGCCATGCAGGCCGTAGGGGCGCAAAAGCAGCGCCATGGCCACGGTGATGCTGTAGCCGGAGAAGAACGCCGCGACGATGCGCCGGTACTCCTTCATCCCCGAGAGGAACACCACCACCAGCCACACGCCGCACTGCACGGCGAAGCCGCAGAGCATCAGCAGGCGGTAGACGAAGTCCGTAGCGCCGAACAGCGTCGTCAGCACCAGCGTGCCCAGCGCACTGCACACGATCAGCGTTAGCAGGCCGTTGAAAATTTCCCCGATTTAGCGGCTATCGTGTTGATCAGGGTCCATTGGCGAGGTGCCCCTTCGAATCTGGGGCCTGATTTTTCCCGAAAACAGCCCAAATCCCGAT
>NZ_JARRQY010000045.1:0-49330 GCF_037381185.1 Acidihalobacter sp. | reverse complement strand
TAGTGACGCGGAACAAGACCCAGCCACGCGGCGAACTGACGGGCGTTGGCGAACTGATGGATATCGCCGGTGCTGGCCACCAGCGCGGTGGCGGTTATGGGCCCCACGCCGGGGACCTGCATCAGGCGTCGCGCTTCAGGCATCGCCTGTGCCAGGTGATGCAACTGGCGATCGTAGCCGGCCAGTTGCGCCTCCAGGGCCACAAGCCGTTCATGCAAATCGGCAAACACGCTTCGGGCCAGTTCGGGCAAACCGGTATTTGCAGCCTGGGCGTGCTCGGCCAGGGCCTTTCGCACGTGGTTGGGACCCTGCGCCATCACGATGCCGAACTCGGCAAGGAGTCCGCGAATCTGGTTAAGCAGTGCGATACGCTGAGCGCTGAGTAACGCGCGAGCGCGGTGCAGTACAACACAGCCTGCCGCTCCTCGGTCTTGATCGCCACGAAACGCATGCTAGGGCGGGGGAGCGCAAACATCGAATGTCGTTTTAGCCAAATCGATTCCCAGATGCGTAATGTTCATGATGACGACTCCTCTCGGTCTGGCGCTCGCCGCGCCGCTTCCGTAAAGGTGGCACATTGGCCGGTAGGGTGAGGGAGAACCCATGTCATCTGATTCATTCGCATCTGCCTGCCGATTGGGTTATAGGCCAGGGATAATGAGCCACCGTTTCACAGCCGAGTCGAGACCCATGCAAACGCGCTTTTCGGGTCTGGAATACGCGGCTTAGAAGAAACGCACGCGCTGGCAGGTGCGCTGGCATGTGGAGCTGCGCTCCGGCAAGCGCCGGGGCTTGCCCAAGGATGCGCTGGGTCGCACACGCGAGCGCCTGGAACAGGCCAGGGCGCGCGTGCGGGCCAAGGTCGAGCATCTGTTCCAGGTGATCAAGCGTTGAGATGGGTTCTATTGCTCTGGTACGCAGGGTTGCTCCCTTCAGGGCTTGAGCAGGCCCTCGAATCAAGGCGCGGCCCGTAGGCAATGGCAGGCCCTTGGCAAGGGTCGTAACGCAGAGTCAGGGGCTTGCTCAAGCCCCAACAGATTGTATGTCGATAGACCGGGCGCCTTTGCCCACCCGATGCTGCGTGATCGAAGCTGGCCGTAGGATGGACGGTAGCGCTTCGATGTTTGGCCTCGAACGGCACGGGAGGGCTGAAGGGAGCACTCCTGCGTGTCTGAGCAATAGTCACCTAGAATCGATGCAAGCTGGTAGTATGAGAAGCGTTATATTGACGACCCGATGATCAGACGCACGGACGCATTTCAGCCTTCAGAGGGGAAATGCATGCCGTTCGAGCAACTACAAGACTGGCGTGAGCATATTGTCCGGGTGGCGCTGCCGCCGTTTATTTCCTCGGGCAGAGATGCGCCAAGTGCGGAGGTTGTCGGTGTTTGCGGGATATATCGCAAACTTTGGGGTCACGCTCGACTGGGACGGGCCGCCGCCGGGGCCGGATGACCGATGCGGCTCTATCGAGGCAATAGGCGACTCGGTTCCCGTACGTTGGACGCGATCGCCCGGATGCTCCGCGGCTGTGTCCGCCTGACAAGGGGTAAAAAGGATGAGTCTGGTTGCCAACCGACGTTCGGTCATGACGCTTTTTTCGGCACCCGATTGCCCGGATAGCCACCGGGCGCGGATTGTGATCGCCGAGAAGGACATCACGGCGGATATCGTTCAGATCGACCGCACGCAGATGTCGGAGGACTTGACCGATCTCAATCCCTACAACTCCGTGCCGACGCTGGTCGATCGCGATCTGGTTCTTTACGATTCCCGGCTGATCATCGAGTACCTTGACGAGCGTTTTCCGCATCCGCCCCTGATGCCGGTCGATCCGGTTTCGCGGGCCAAGGCGAGGCTGCTGATGTACCGCGTCGAGCGGGACTGGTATTCGTTGATCTACCAGTTTGACGAAGCGGACAAGAAGCAGCAGGCGCAGTTGCGCAAGCGCTTGCGCGAAAGCCTGCTTACCAGTGCGCCGCTGTTCATGGAAGCGCGTCCCTATCTGTTGGGTGAGGAATTCAGTCTGGTCGACTGTTCGGTGATCCCGGTGCTATGGCGCCTGGGACATTACGGCATCCAACTGCCGCCGGCGGCAGCTGCGATTACCGGGTACGCCAATTCGATGTTCGAACGGCCAGCCGTGCGCAACAGCCTGAGCGAGGCCGAACGTGACATGCATGTCTAAACGCAAACAAGCTTATTCGATCGATTATGACTTCAAGCCGTCCTTATCTTATCCGTGCCATTTACGAGTGGGTGGTCGACAATGCCCAGACGCCATATCTGCTGGTCGATGCGGCGGACGAAAATGTGCAGGTTCCGCGTGAGTACGTGCAGGATGGGCGCATCGTACTCAACGTCTCACCCGGTGCGGTTGAGGGGCTCGATCTCGGCAACGACTACGTAAGCTTCAACGCCCGTTTCGGTGGCAGCCCTCGTGAGGTGATGGTGCCGGTGCACCGCGTCATGGCGGTGTATTCCCGCGAAAATGGCCAGGGTATGATGTTCGCCGAGGAGGACGAGCCGGAACCGCCACCGCCTGGCGGTGGTGAAGACGGATCGACCGCGCCAGAGAAACCTTCGGGCGGGGCGCGGCGGCCAAGTCTGAAGGTCGTCAAATAGAAATGGATGGGCGAAAGGGAATAGTGCGGGAATGGACCTGTAGTATGTGCCGCGTGTTGGGCATCTCGACGCCGATGCGTTTCGGCAGCGATACGGCAAGCCAAGGAATCCGGTTGTCCTGAAGCAACTGACGGAAGACTGGCCGGCACGGAAGAAGTGGACCTTCGATTATCTCAAGCAGGTGGCCGGAGACTCGGTCGTGCCGCTGTATGGGGGATGCCAGGAGAAGGCCCGCAACTACCAGTATGCGCATGCCGACAGTATGCCATTCGTGGACTACATCGAGCGATTGGAGGCTGGGCAGACCGACCTGCGGGTGTTCTCCTTCAACATCCTCCGGATAGAGTGCAATGAGCGCTTGGCGTTGGAGGGGACGAATCGGCGGGTGACGGGCTGAGTTTTTTGTTTGCGGGGCCCTGATCGTTGGGCTAATCGGGCCTGTTTCGGGCGCGATTCGAGGTGCGTCGCCTCCTGTCGACTACTCAGTGAAACCTGTTCCCAATTGTTGGCGCTGAGGCTCGTTTCGGGTGCGAATCAGTATGTCCGGCTTTGAGCTTATTTGGGTGACGCGCCCGAAACAGATCACCAAGGCTAATTAGTAGGGCGCTTTCAGCCACATAAAATCAAAACCGCAAACGCCGAATCGCGCCCGCAACTAGTCCTGCCCATGGAGTGATGGTTCCGGAAAGCGAGCCCCTCAACCTCGCAATGGCAACGCCTTATCCGGATTCAAAATGCCATTCGGATCGAATTCGCGCTTGATGCCGTGCATCAAGGCGAGCGCGGCGTCGCCGATCTCCAGGCCGACGTAATCTCGCTTGACCAGTCCGATGCCATGTTCGCCTGACAGCGACCCGTCGAGCCGCAGCACCAACTCGAAGACCTCGGCCAGACAGGCTTCGGCAGCTTCTGCCTGCCGCGGGTCGTCCGGGTCGACCAGCAGATTTACATGGATGTTGCCGTTTCCGGCATGGCCGAAATTCACGATGGTGATGCCGTGCGTGGCGCTGAGCGTTCCCAGACCGTCGATCAGTTCCGGAATGCGCGACACCGGCACCACCACGTCCTCGTTGATCTTCTTCGGCGCGATGGTGCGCAGGGCAGGCGAAAGCGCCTTGCGCGTAGTCCACAGCGCGTCGACTTCGGCCTGGTCGCGGGCCAGCATCAGATCGATGCACCCCTCCACGCGCGCTGCCGCGGCGACTGCCTCGGCAGCCTCGTCGAGCCCGGCGCGGGCGCCGTCCACTTCGATCATAAGCATGGCGCCGGCGCCTTCGGGAAGTTCGGCCTTCGAATGGCTGCGCACCATCTCGATGGCGCTGCCGTCGATGAACTCCAGCGCGCAGGGCACGACCGGTTGCGCCATGACCGCGGCGACTGCATGCGCCGCAGCGCGCATGTCCGCATAGAGCGCACGCAGGGTGCGTTTGTCCTCGGCCAGCGGCGTGAGCTTTAGCGTGGCTTCGGTGATCACGGCGAGCGTGCCTTCGGAGCCGATCAGCAGGCGGGTCAGGTCGTAGCCCACCACGCCCTTGGTGGTGAACACGCCGGTGCGGATGCTGCTGCCGGCGCCGGTCACTGCGCGCAGACCGAGGGTGTTCTCGCGCGGCGTGCCGTATTTGACCGCGCGTGGTCCTGCGGAGTTGTAGGCGAGATTTCCGCCCAGCGTGCATACCGCCGCGCTGGTTGGGTCCGGCGGCCAGAAGAAGCCGTGCTCGCCGGCGGCCTGCTGGATGGCGCGGTTGGTCACGCCCGGTTGGGCCACCAGCAGGCGGTTGTCGGGATCGACGCGCAGGATGCGGTCCATGCGCTCCAGGCTGAGCACGACGCCGCCGTGGGTCGGTACGGTGGCGCCCGTGGTGCCGGTGCCGCGCCCGCGCGGGGTCAGTGGGACGGCGTATTCGTTGCACAGCCGCAGCAGCGTTTCGACCTGTTCGTGCTCCCGTGCGAAGACGACGGCCTGTGGGGACGCGTGGCGCTTGGAGTTGTCGTAACCATAGGGCCAGCAGTCGGCGGGTTCCGTGAGCAGGTCGCTGGCCGGGAACAGTTCGGCTAGCGCCGCGGAGAAGGCCGACGGCAGGGGAGGTGGTTGGACGGGGGTGGTCATGGGCGCAGGGGGGCTCAGAGGTCCCCGAACAGCTGTCGGTCGATGAGGTCGCAGAGGCAGTGGATGACCAGCAGGTGCACCTCCTGGATGCGCGCTGTGACTTGGGAGGGGACGCAGATTTCGATGTCGCCCTCGGCCAGCCGGTCGCGCAGCGTGCCGCCGTCGCGGCCGGACAGAACGATGGCGTTCATGCCCTGCTCATGAGCGGCCTCGACGGCTTCGACCACGTTCGGCGAGCGTCCGGAGGTGGAGATGCCGAGCAGCAGGTCGCCGGGCGTGCCCAGGGCGCGGACCTGACGGGCGAAGACCTGGTCATAGCTGTAGTCGTTGGCGATCGAGGTCAGCGTTGAGGTGTCGGTCGACAACGCGATGGCCGGTAGGCCGCGGCGCTCGCGCTCGAAACGGTTGAGCATTTCGGACGAAAAATGTTGGGCGTCTCCGGCCGAGCCGCCGTTGCCGCAACTCAGGATCTTGTGGCCTTCGATGACGGCCTGGGTCATGCGTCGGGCGGCCTGCTCGATGGGCTCTGCCAGTACCTCGGCGGCTTGCTGTTTGGTGGCGATGCTGTCGGCGAAATTCTGTCGGATGCGTTCTTTCACTGGTGCTCGAGTCCTTGCTGTTTGTTTGGGGGGCCTAGTCGGCGTCCGCGTAGAAGGCGTTGCGAATCCACTGCGGCGTGCCCGCGGCGTCTATGGCGACGACGTCGAAGCGGGCGGGACTGTCGGTGCCGTGCGCCTGCAGATAGTGGCGGGCAGTGGTGATCAGCTTACGCTGCTTGACGGCGTCGACGCTGGCGGCGGCGCCGCCGAAGCGCGGGTTGCTGCGCTGGCGGACTTCCACAAACACGAGACTGTCACCATCACTCATGATCAGATCGATTTCGCCCGCCCGGCAGCGGTAGTTGCTCTCGCGCAGGCGCAGGCCCTGGCGCCGCAGGTAGTCCAGGGCAAAGCGTTCGGCGGCTTGGCCGCGCTCACTGCGAAGCGCCATTGCCCTGGCCGCTGCCGGAAGCGTTGTCGGTCGGCACGGCAGATATGCCCTGCAGCTGAGGTACACCTTGCTTGAACTGCGCCCATAGCAACTGGCGTTCCAGACGGTGGCCGTCGACCATGTGCAGCGCGCCGCTCAAGCCGTCGTAGCGGGCCCAGCCCTGGCCGGCGAGCCGCTTGAGGTAGGGGATGACGTTGAAACTGTCGACTCCCAGCCCGAACAGTCTCGGGTAACGGCGTGAGGCGTTGGGGAAGTTCTGCAGCATCGCCGCTCGCGCCGCGGCCGGTTTGCCGGTGTCGGACAGCAGCAGCGGTGCGTCACAGAAGATGAGACCGTTCAGGTCGCGGTCGGCGACCGGATCGGGCGTGCCGCTGAAGGCGTCGGCGATGGAGTATACCGGCAGGCCGGTGCCGTGGTGGAAGTCGATTTGCGGCATGAGCAGGCGCGCCTGGCGGGGGTCGCCGGCGATGAAGATCATGTCGACGTCCTGGCGTCTGCGCGCGTCGAACTTGATCGCGCGGTGGATGATGCGGGAAACGGCGCGCGCGCGGGCGTCGCTGCTGTCGATGTTGAGCGCGCTGACGATGGCCGGCGAGAAATCGGAGGCGTTGCCTTTGTAGTCCCCGACTGCAAGCACCTGCCCGCCGAGTTCCTGGAAGCGCTGTTTGAAGGCCGCGGCCACGCGCGATCCCCAGTCGTTGTGTGGGACGAGCACAACCGCCTTGAGGTGGCCGTCGAGCGAGGCCTTTTCGGCGACTTGTTCCGCTTCGTTGCCCGGACTCAGGCCGAATTCGTAAAAACGGTGGGGAAGTTTGGCAGTGGGATCGTTGACGTAGTTGAGCGCCAGCGTGGGCACTGTGACGATTCCCGAGGCGGCGAGGCGGCTGACCTGGTTGCGATCGAGTGGGCCGATGACGAACTGCGCGCCGTTGCTGACGGCCTGGGCGTACAGCGATAGCAGGCTGGACGGTTGCGCGCCGGTGTCATAGACGTGCAGGGCTACTGGATGAGCCGGATCCTGGTGTGCGTAATAGGCATTCATGATGCCGTCGAGAATGGTGCGTGCGACGGGGCTGAACGGGCCGCTCAGGGGCAGTAGCACCGCGATCTGCGAGGGGTAGGTCTGGAACGCCTGCCACTGCGCATTGAGTTCTTCGATGATCGGTGCGGTCATTTGCTGCTGCGCGGGATATTGCGTCTTCCAGGCATCAAGCGCCTGGTTCAGGGCCTGCATCCGGGGCGCGGTATCCTTGGCGATCAGCGCCAGCGCGAGCCAGGCCTTGAGGTCTTCGCGCTGTGCGCTCTGCTGCCAGCCCTGCAGTTGGTCGGGTGTGGCCTGGGTGAACAATGTCCACAGTGCGTGCAGGTTGTCGCTGGCATCCTGGCCCTGCAGCAGCGGTTGCCGGTCAAGGCGCGCACGTGCGGCATCCAGCGTCATGCCGGCCGCGGCGGCGGCCTTTGCGCGCATCTGCAGGAGATCGGCGGCCAAGGCGTCCGGAAGGCCGGTGGTATCCGTAGGCAGCGCGTTCAGCGCTGCTTCGGGCTGGCGCAGCGCGAGTTCGAGGCGGGCGTTGAGCAGCGCCTTGTGGGCCAGGTCTTCGGCGTTCAGCCCCTGCGGATCGATCGAGTCGAGTATGCTGCGGGCGCGGTCGAATTGCTGGTCGTCGATCAGTTGTCCTGCGGCGCGCATCTGCAACTGCTGGCGCAGTGGCGGCTGAGCCTTGCGCGCGGCCTGCAGATAGAGTTCGGCGGCTGCGGCGGGTTTGCCGGCGTCGATCAGCGTCTGCGCCTGCTGGTCGACCGAGGAGGTCGCGGGCGGACGCGTGGCCGGGGCGCAGGCGGCGAGTGCCGCGCCGAGCAGGGCGATGGAAATCAGGTGGCTTGCAAAGCGCAGGTTCATAGGCGGGCGATCAGGCTGAGTGCGGGTTCACGGGCGCCGCACTGTTCGGGAGCGAGACTTTCGTGGGGCATGGGGCGTCCGGCAGGCTGTAATGATTCTACTCATGCGGCACGATAAGGCGTCAACGCGTGGTCGGTCGCGGGCTATTCTAGCAGCCTAAGGCGCAGTGGGCCGCGAACGAAAAATCAGTATCTGGACCTGGAGTAGACGTGTCAATCGAGACGGGTGTTCTTTATGTGGTTGCCACGCCTTTGGGCAACCTGGGCGATATCAGCCCGCGCGCTGCGCAAGTGCTGGGGGAAGTGGACGTGGTCGCCGCGGAAGATACCCGCGTGAGCGGTCGTTTGCTGGCGCATCTCGGGCAGTCGGCCCAGCGGCTGCTCAGCCTGCATGAGCACAACGAGACGGCGCGCGTGCCGGATCTGATCCAGCAATTGAGCGAAGGCGCCTCGGTCGCGCTGGTTTCGGATGCGGGCACGCCGTTGATCAGCGATCCGGGGTTCCGGCTGGTGGCCGCGGCGCGTGAAGCCGGTGTGCGGGTCAGTCCGGTGCCCGGACCCAGTGCCTTGATCGCGGCCTTGTCCGTTGCCGGCTTGCCCACTGACCGTTTCGTGTTCGAGGGCTTCCTGCCGGCAAAGTCCGCAGCGCGGCGCAGCCGCCTGCAGGCCCTGGACGAGGAGCGGCGCACGCTGGTGTTCTATGAGTCCAGCCATCGCATTGAGGCCTGTCTCGGTGATATGACCGAGGTGTTCGGCGGTGCGCGGCGTGGCGTGGTGGCGCGGGAGCTGACCAAGCGTTTCGAGCAGGTCGCCGACGGAACGCTGGACGAACTGGTCGCGTGGTTGGCGGCGGACGCCGATCACTGTCGGGGGGAATTCGTCGTGGTGGTGGCTGGCGATGCCCGGGAAGAACGGACGGCCGAATCTGCATCGGTGGAGAAGGTGTTGGGCGTGCTGGTGGAGACGTTGTCCACGCGCCAGGCGGCCGATATCGCTGCACGCATCACGGGGGCGCCACGCCAGGCGCTGTATCGCGAAGCGCAGCGCCTCAAGAATCTGCAGGCGGGAGAGGACGAATGACGAGACGGACGCTGACTTTGACCGAGGATTTGTACGACTATCTGCTGGCCAACAGCCTGCGCGAGGATGCGCTGCTTGCCGAGTTGCGTGAACGCACCGCGGACATGCCGGAAGCCGGCATGCAGATCGCGCCCGAGCAGGGACAGTTCATGGCACTGCTTGCGCGTCTGATGGGTGTCCGGAAGGCGCTGGAGATTGGCGTATTCACCGGCTACAGCAGTTTGTGTGTCGCCCGGGCACTGCACCCCGAGGGACGTCTCGTGGCCCTCGATGCCAGTGAACAGTGGACACGTATTGCGCGTGAATACTGGGCGCGAGCTGGTTTGTCCGAGCGTATCGAACTTCGTCTGGGGCCGGCGATCGCATCCCTGGATGTCTTGTTGGCCGAGGGGCAGGAGGGGAGTTTCGATTTCGCCTTCGTGGATGCGGAGAAGACCGAATATCCGGACTATTACGAGCGGACCCTGCGACTGTTGCGCAGCGGAGGGTTGATGCTGATCGACAATGTGCTGCGTCATGGAAGGGTGGCGGACGCCGGCAATACGGCGCGCGATGTCGTGGTCATGAGAGGCTTCAATGCGGCATTGCATGAAGATGAACGCGTCGACCTCTCGATGCTGCCCCTGGGGGACGGCCTGACTCTCGTGCGCAAGCGTTGAGCCGTCGTATCTTTCAGGCATCGGCATGAACACGCATGGTATGATCCGCGCCGGGAGTCGGCCGGACAGTCGCTCCGTCTCGCGGCGGGGAGGAAAGTCCGGGCTCCGCAGGGTGGGATGCCAGGTAACGCCTGGGCGGCGCGAGCCGACGGAAAGTGCCACAGAAAATACACCGCCGATGGCCCTTCGGGGATCAGGTAAGGTTGAAATGGTGCGGTAAGAGCGCACCGCGCGGGTGGCAACACGCCGCGGCAGGGTAAACCCCATCCGGAGCAAGACCAAATAGGGACGCAATGGCGTGACCCGCGCTGCGTCCGGGTAGGTTGCTAGAGGTGTGCGGTGACGCGCATCCCAGATGAATGGCTGTCCTCGACAGAACCCGGCTTACAGGCCGGCTCCCCACTCCTCCCCACCTTCCGAATGACGGCAGTCGCCGCTCAACTTGATGTAGTTTCTTAAGACTTCGCGACAACGCTCGATTATATCTATCGAAATACTCCGAGAGTAATCCCGGGGCTCAACTGGTGTCGCGTAACTCATTGTCAATGAAAGAATATTCGTTTGTAAAAAACCCCGGTTTTGCTTGACGCTCCGCAAGGCCCTACCTATAGTGTCGCCCAGTGGGGAGAAGTGGTGGAAAGTGGTGTGTCTGCCCTAATCCTGCAGGACAAGTGGGGGCCCAGTGTTCCGTGGTGTGACCAATCTCAACCTCGATGCGAAAGGACGCGTGGCAATTCCCGCGCGTTATCGCGAGCGGCTGCTCGAGTCGTGCGGGGGCAGGTTGGTGGTCACCATCGATCGTGACGGTTGTCTGCTGGTCTATCCGCTGACGGAATGGGAACGCATCGAGGCGGCGCTGATGTCGCGTCCGAACATGGATCCGCAGGTGCGCAGCCTGCAGCGTCTGCTGCTGGGATATGCGAGCGATGTGGAGATGGACGCGCAATCGCGAATTCTGGTCGCGCCGACGCTGCGCGAGCATGCGCAATTGGACAAGCACGTGGTGTTGGTGGGGCAAGGTAACAAGTTCGAACTCTGGAACGAGGCGACCTGGACGGCGCAGCGCGAGCAGTGGCTGAAGTCGGACGAGTTCGCGGAAGGATTGAGCGAGGCTCTGGCCTCGCTGTCGCTCTGACGTGGCGATGACTGGCGGTTTGCATCAACCGGTTCTCTTGGAGGAGGCCGTGGCGGGACTGGCGATCAAGTCGGACGGTTGGTACGTGGACGCCACCTTCGGGCGAGGCGGCCACACCCGCGCGATTCTTGCCGCGCTGGGTTCGGCCGGCCGTGTGCTGGCGCTCGACCGTGATCCCGAGGCGGTGGCTCAGGGCCGTCAGTTGATGCTCGAGGATGCCCGTCTGTATGTCGAACATACGCCGTTTTCCGGCCTGCGCACGGCATTCCGGGCTGTTGCCGGTGAGGCGGCGGGTGCCGACGGCGTGTTGTTCGATCTGGGCGTATCTTCGCCGCAGCTGGATGACGCCGAACGCGGCTTTGGTTTTCTGCGCGACGGTCCGCTGGATATGCGCATGGACCCGAGCCGGGGAGAGTCCGCGGCGGCCTGGATCAACCGTGCCGAAGAATCCGACATCGTAGCGGTGCTGCGCGAGTACGGCGAAGAACGCCAGGCCCGGCGCATCGCCGCCGCCATCGCGCGCCGCCGGGCCGAACGTCCGTTTGCCCGCACCGGTGAGCTGGCCGATTTGATCGCTTCGGTGTTGGGGCGGCGCGAGCCGGGCAAGCACCCCGCGACACGAAGCTTCCAGGCCATCCGCATATCCATCAACAACGAGTTGGGCGAGCTGCAGGAGGCCCTGGGTCAGGCATTGGAAGTGCTGCGGCCGGGCGGGCGTCTCGCCGTGATCAGTTTCCATTCGCTGGAGGACCGCATCGTCAAGCGTTTCATGCGCGACCAGGCGCGTGGCGTCGAGCTGCCGCGCAATCTGCCGGTGATGGGCGATGGCCGCCGCGGACAGACGCTGAAACTGGTCGGCAAGGCCGTGCGCGCGGGGACTCCGGAGGTGGCGCGCAACCCACGCGCGCGTAGCGCGGTGTTGCGCGTCGCGGAGCGTCTGGCATGAACTGGCAGCTGGCCGGCATCGCTGGACTGCTTGCGCTGGTAATGATTTCGGCGCTGGCCGTGGTCTACAGCACGCACGAGACACGGCAGTTGTTCGTCGAACTCGAGCAGCTCAATGCGCGTCGTGACGCGATGAACGTCGAATGGGGCCGTCTGGAGCTGGAGCAGAGCGCCTGGGCGACTCACGCCCGCGTCGAGCGCCTCGCGCGCGGCACGCTGCAGATGGTCATGCCCAACGGCAGCGATACGGTGTACGTGACGCCATGAGCATGCCGGACGACTTCACGGATTTCAGGCATCGCCGCCGCGCGGTGCTCGGGGCGTTCGGCATCGGTGCCGCCGCCCTGTTCGCGCGCGGAGTCGATCTGCAGGTGTTGAGCGCGCCGTTCCTGCAGGGGCAGGGCGATGCCCGCCACCTACGCGTGGTGGCGATTCCCGCCCACCGCGGCATGATCCTGGACCGCAACAAGCAGCCGTTGGCGATCAGCACGCCGGTCGACTCGGTGTGGCTCGATCCGCAGGACGGGCCGGACGGGCATGGCCTGCGTCGCCTCGCTGGACTGCTCGGGGTGGATGCGGGGCAGCTTGCGCAGAATCTGCAGCAGGCGCGCGCCGTCGGCCGTGAATTCATGTGGGTCAAGCGCATGATCTCGCCCGCGCTGGGCCGGCAGGTGGAGTCTCTCGATCTGCCGGGTGTGGCGTTGATGCGCGAGTTCAAGCGCTACTACCCGATGGGCGAGGTTGGCTCGCATGTGCTCGGCTTCACCAATATCGACGACCGTGGTCAGGAAGGCCTGGAGCTGGAATTCAACAAGTGGCTGACCGGCTTGCCTGGTTCCAAGCGAGTGATCAGGGACCGTTTCGGGCATATCGTGCAGAACGTCGATCTGCTCAAGCCTGCGCGCCCGGGCCGCGACCTGGTAACCACGATCGACCAGCGTATCCAGTACCTGGCCTATCGCGCGCTCAAGACCATGGTGGTGCGTCACGGCGCGGTCGCCGGTTCGATCGTGGTGATGGACCCGAGCAACGGCGCCATCGTGGCCATGGCCGATCAGCCGACCTTCAATCCCAATCAGCGTTCCGATTACCAGGGACGCCTGTACCGCAACCGCGCCGTAACCGATGCGTACGAGCCGGGTTCGACCATGAAGCCGTTCACCATCGCCTCTGCGCTGATGAGCGGCCAGTATACGCCGGCTTCGGAAATCAATACCGGGGATGGCTGGTACATGCTGGACGGACACACGATCAAGGACGACGTCGCCCACGGGCGCATCGACCTGACCCAGATTCTCGAATATTCGAGCAACGTCGGCGCCAGCAAGATCGCCATCACCCTGCCGCCGCAGCTGATGTGGGGCGTGTTCACGCGTCTGGGTTTCGGCCAGATCACGCACAGCGGTTTCCCCGGCGAATCGCCAGGCGTGCTGCACAACTACACCGACTGGAAGCAGATCAATCAGGCCACCATGGCCTACGGCTACGGCATAGCCGTCACCGCGCTGCAATTGGCTCAGGCCTATTGTGCCCTGGCCAACGGCGGTCTGCAGTATCCGGCCACCTTCATTACGGCGCAGGGCAGGCCGGCTCCACGGCGGGTAATGCCGCGGGCGGTGGCCGATACCGTGCGCAACATGCTGCGAACCGTCGTCAGCCCGCGGGGTACCGGCTACGCCGCACATATTCCGGGCTATACCGTGGCCGGCAAGACGGGCACCGCCCACCGCTTGACCGGCTCCGGCTACGCCGATCACGAGTACACCGCCGTTTTCGCCGGCATGGTTCCCGCTTCGAATCCGCGTCTGGTGGCGGTGGTGGTGGTGGACGCGCCCAAGGGCAAGTACTTTGGCGGCCAAGTCGCCGCGCCGGTGTTCCAGGAAGTGATGAGCGGCGCCATGCGGCTGCTCGACGTGCCGCCGGACGATATATCGGTGGTCCGCGCCGGCCCGGTGCCGGCGACGCAGGGGGGTGTGTGAGATGAACATGCACGCCACGAACAGACCCTGGACGCTGGCCTCGCTACTCGAAGGCTGGTGCGGCATCGAGTACGCACAGGACGTGGTCGTCGCCGGTTTGGCGCTGGACAGCCGCCGGGTCGAGGCGGGTGACGTGTTCTGCGCGGTGCAGGGCGTGCGCACGCATGGCCTGGAGCACGTCGACGATGCGCTGGCGCGCGGCGCGGTGGCCGTGCTCAGTGACCGCGCCGCCGATAATGTGGTCGACGTGCCTCTTATCGTGCTGCCCGGGTTGGCGGCGGAACTCGGTCCGATCGCCGCGCGCTTCCATGGCGATCCCTCGCGCCGCATGACCGTGATCGGCGTTACCGGCACCGACGGCAAGACCTCGGTCAGCCACTTTATCGCCCAGGCGCTGGATCTGGACAGCGCCGGTGCTGCGCTGGTCGGCACTCTCGGCTACGGCCTGGTCGGTCGACTGAAGAGCCATGGTCATACCACCCCCGATGCGCTGAGTCTGCAGGCCGCGCTGGCCGAAGTGGCGCGCGACGGGGCGCGCTGGGTGGTGATGGAGGCCTCGTCGCACGGCCTCGAACAGGGGCGTTTGAACGGTGTGGCCTTTGATCAGGCCATGCTCACGCAGCTCGCACGCGACCATCTGGACTATCACGGCACGCTCGAAGCCTATGCCGCGGCCAAGCGCCGTCTGTTCGCCTGGCCCGGTCTGGACTACGCGATTCTCAACCTGGACGACGATTTCGGTCGCGGGCTCGCGACTGACCTCGAGCCCATGCCGCACCTGCTCGGCTATACGCTGCAGGACCGTGATCTGCCAGGCGTCGAGGTCGTCGCCGGGCGCGACCTTCGGCTCATGCCGCATGGGCTGTCCATGCTCGTGGTTACACCCTGGGGCGAGGCCCGTGTGGAAAGCGCGCTGTACGGACGCTTCAACGCGGCCAATCTGCTGGCGGCGCTGACGAGCCTGCTCGGACTCGGGGCCAGCCTGCCCGATGCGGTCGAGCGTCTGCGCCACGTGTGTGCGGTGCTGGGGCGCATGGAACGGTTCCACGCCGAGGGCAGACCGGTAGCGGTGGTCGATTACGCACACACGCCGGGCGCGCTGGAAGCCGCGCTGCGCGCACTGCGCGAGCACGGCGCCTCGCGCGTGCACTGCGTGTTCGGCGCCGGCGGCGATCGCGACCGCGGCAAGCGTCCGCTGATGGGGGCCGCGGCGGAGCGCCATGCCGACGTGCTGATCATCACCGACGACAATCCGCGCAGCGAAGATCCCGCGGCGATCGTGAACGACATCCGCGCCGGTCTGCACGCGCCCGATGCGGCGCGTGTGGTGCATGACCGCGCCCAGGCGATCCGCCAGGCACTGGAAGGCGCCGCGGCGGGCGACGTGGTGCTGATCGCGGGCAAGGGCCACGAAACCGACCAGGTCGGGGCCGGTGGCGCCCGCCATCACAGCGACCGTGAGACGGTGCGCGCCTGGTTCGAGGAGGTGTCGGCATGAATCGTTGGCGCCTGAGTCAGATCGCCGACTGGACCGAGGGCCGCGTGCACGGTGCCGATGTCGAGGTGAGCGCGGTCACCACGGATACCCGCAAGCCGAATCCCGGAGCGCTGTTCGTGGCGCTGGCCGGCCCGCGCTTCGACGGTCACGACTTCATCCGCGCTCCGGGCGACCCGGCGGTGGCCGCCGTGATGGTGCAGCGTGAGGTGGCGGGCGATCATCCGCGCGTCGAAGTGGAAGACACGCTGCAGGGTCTGACGCGCTTCGCCGCCGGCTGGCGCGCCTGCGTGGGCGCCTGCGTGGTGGCCCTGACCGGCAGCAACGGCAAGACCACGGTCAAGGAGATGTTGGCCTCCATTCTGTCGCGTGCCGGCGACACCTTGGCGACGCGGGGCAATCTCAACAATCATATCGGCGTGCCGCTGACCTTGCTGGAAGTAACTCGGGCGCACCGCTATGCCGTCATCGAGATGGGAGCCAACCATCCCGGCGAGATAGCCGCGCTGACGGCGTTGGCACAGCCGCGCGTGGCGCTGGTCAACAACGCTGGTCCGGCGCATCTGGAAGGCTTCGGAGATCTGCCTGGGGTCGCTGCGGCCAAAGGTGAGATCTATGCCGGCCTCGGCGCAGACGGCGTGGCCGTGATCAACGCCGAGGACCGCTTCGCCGATTACTGGATGGACCTCAACCGCGGGCGCGAGATCCTGCGTTTCGCGCTGGAAGCCGATGCCGAGGTGCGCGGCAGACGCCTTGCGGACGGTCGCCTGCATTTGAGCACTCCACTGGGCGAAATCCTGGTCGATCTACAACTGCCTGGCCGGCACAACGCCATGAATGCCCTGGCCGCGGCCGCGGTGGCCATCGGCGCCGAGGCCGAACTCGAGACGATACGCGAAGGATTGGAGGCGGTGCGAAGCGTACCTGGTCGGCTGCGTCGCGTGACCGGCCGGGATGGGCTGGAAGTGCTGGACGACAGCTACAACGCCAATCCGGCCTCGCTGGTTGCCGGCCTGGCCGTGTTGGCCGAGAGTGCCGCGCCGCGCTGGCTGGTGTTGGGCGACATGGCCGAGTTGGGCGGAGCTGGAGTCGACATGCATCGCCAAGCCGGCGAAAAGGCCCGCGAGGCCGGCGTGGAACGCCTGTTCGCCTTCGGTCCACAGAGTGCTGAAACGGCTGCGGCCTTCGGTGCTGGAGCTGAGCATTTTTTGGACATGAATGAATTGATGGGCGCCTTTCTCAGCGCGCTGACACACAGTTCCTCGGCACCGTGCGTGCTGGTCAAGGGTTCGCGTTCCATGGGTATGGAACGGCTGGTGGCGGCATTGATCGACGCCGGCGGGCGAGAGGAAAACGGCCATGCTGTATAGCCTGTTCGAATACCTCTCCGTGCACGTCTACAGCGGGTTCCATCTGTTTTCGTACCTGACCATGCGAGCGATTCTCGGTGTGCTCACCGCGCTGCTCATTGCACTGTTGGTCGGCCCCGGCATGATCAAGCGTCTGGTCGAACTCAAGATTGGACAGCAGGTGCGCAGCGATGGTCCGCAAAGCCATCTGACCAAGGCGGGCACGCCGACCATGGGCGGCGCGCTCATTCTGATTGCCGTAGGTCTTTCGACCTTGCTGTGGAGCGATCTGAGCAACGCGCACGTGTGGCTGGTGCTTGGCGTGACGCTGGCGACGGGCGTCATCGGCGGTATCGACGACTATAAGAAGCTGCGTTACGGAAATTCGCGCGGTCTGAGCGCACGGCACAAGTTCTTCTGGCAATCGGTGATCGGGTTCGCTGCGGCGGTCTATCTGTTCGTGTCTGCGGTGGAGCCGGCGCAAACGGCCCTGCTGATTCCGTTCTTCAAGAACTGGATGATCCCCTTGGGATGGCTGTTTATCCCCTTCGTGTGGCTTGTGATCGTCGGTTCCAGCAATGCAGTGAATCTGACCGACGGTCTCGACGGCCTGGCCATTATGCCCACCGTCATGGTCGCGGGAGCCCTGGCCGTGTTCGCCTATCTGACCGGCAACTTCAAGTTTGCCACCTATCTGGGGATTCCCTATGTCGCCGGCGTCGGCGAGTTGGTGGTGTTCTGCGGTGCGCTGGTCGGCGCCGGTCTGGGGTTCCTGTGGTTCAACACCTATCCGGCGCAGGTCTTCATGGGCGACGTCGGCGCGCTGGCGCTGGGCGCCGCGCTGGGCGTCGTGGCGGTGGTGGTGCGCCAGGAACTGGTGCTGCTGATCATGGGCGGGGTCTTCGTCATGGAAACCCTGTCGGTCATTCTGCAGGTGACCTCTTACAAACTCACGCGGCGACGCATCTTTCAGATGGCACCGCTGCACCATCATTTCGAACTCAAGGGCTGGCCCGAACCAAGGGTCATCGTGCGTTTCTGGATCATCACCGTGATTCTGGTGCTGATCGGACTGGCAAGCCTCAAGGTGCGGTGAGATGACGGTCATGATGCGATCCGACGGTGACCTACATCCGCTTCCTATGCTCGAGAACCTCATCGTGGGCCTCGGCACCACGGGCATGTCCGTGGCACGCCATCTGGCGGCCTGCGGCGAAACCTTCGCCGTGGTCGACAGCCGCGAACGTCCGCCGGGTCTGGAAGCGCTGCGTAGCGAGTTGCAGCCCAGCGAGGTTCATCTCGGCGGTTTCGACCGCTCGCTGTTTCTGCGTGCCCGGCGTCTGATCGTCAGCCCAGGGGTGCCGGTGTCCAGTCCAGCGATCGAGGAGGCCCGGGTCACCGGCGCGCAGATCATCGGCGACATCGAGCTGTTCGCGCGCGTGAATCGCGCGCCGGTGGCGGCGATCACGGGTTCCAACGGCAAGAGTACTGTCACTACTTTGGTCGGAGAAATGGCGCGCGCGGCCGAGTGGGACGTTGCCGTCGGCGGCAATCTGGGCACGCCGGCGCTCGATCTGCTGGGCGCCGAGCCGCACGACCTGATCGTGCTGGAGCTGTCGAGTTTTCAGCTGGAAACGGTCGATTCGCTGGCGCCGCAGGCGGCCGTCGTGCTTAACGTCAGTCCGGATCATCTCGACCGATATGCCTCACTGGAAGCCTATGCGCAGGCCAAGGGACGCATCTATGCCGGGGCTGGGCACTGCGTGGTCAATGCCGAGGATGCGCTGGCTGTTTCGCTGGCCGGCGGTCGCGACTGCGCCGCCTTCGGGTTGGGGGAGGCGCTGCGCGAGCAGGATTACGGCTTGCTTATTCACGAGGGCGCACAGTGGCTGGCGCGCGGTGCCGAGCCGCTGATCCCCGCCGCGCGCCTTCGTATCGCTGGACGCCACAACTTGGCCAACGCATTGGCCGCGCTGGCCATGGGCGAGGCGCTGGGTCTGCCGCGTGCCGCGATGCTGCAGGCCTTGGAGACCTTCCCCGGTCTACCGCACCGCTGTCAGCGGATCGGCAGCCGCGCAGGGGTCGACTGGTTCGACGATTCCAAAGGCACCAACGTCGGCGCCACGGTGGCCGCTATCGATGGCCTTGAAGGACAGCTGGTGCTGATCGCCGGAGGGCAGGGTAAGGGCCAGGATTTCGCGCCCTTGCGCGATACGCTGCAAGGGCGCGCCCGTGCCGTGGTGCTGATGGGCGAGGCCGCTCCGGAACTGCGCAGCGTGCTGCGTGGCGTGGCCGAACTGATCGACGTGGCGGACATGGCCGAGGCGGTTGCGGCGGCGGCCGACCGGGCCCGCGAGGGTGACCGGGTGCTGCTGTCGCCAGCCTGCGCCAGTCTGGACATGTTCGACAACTACGTGGCGCGCGGCGAAGCTTTCGTGCGCCTGTTCCGGGAACTGGGGTCATGAGCACCGAGACCAAGGACGTCCGCATGCGCCTGTCGGCGGCGGCGCGATTCGACAGCACACGCCTCGATGTGCCGCTGCTGCTGGCGGCGGTGGCGATTGTCTGTCTTGGGCTGGTGATGGTGGAATCGGCTTCTGTCAGTGTGGCGTCCCGTGGCCTGGGCAATCCGTTCTATTTCTTCGAACGCCAGGCGGTCTACGTCGTGCTGGGTACGATTGCGGCCGTCGCGGTGTATCGCATACCGCTCGTGGTCTGGCAGCGTTCCGGCATGAGCCTGCTGCTTATGGCCTGGTTCATGCTGGTGTTGGTGCTGATTCCGCACGTCGGCCACTCGGTCAACGGCAGTACGCGCTGGATCGGCGCCGGCCCGATCAACATCCAGGTCTCGGAGTTGGCCAAGCTGTTCATCGCGATTTACCTGTCCGACTATCTGGTGCGCCGCAACGAGGAGGTCCGCACCACTTTCCGAGGTTTCGCCAAGCCGATGCTGGTGATGATGGTTGCTGCCGCACTGCTGCTCAAGGAGCCCGATTATGGCAGTGCGGTGGTGTTGCTGGCGATCGGCCTCGGCATGCTGTTCCTGGCCGGCGCGCGGCTGAGCCAGTTCGGTCTGTTCCTGGTGCTGACTCTGGCGGCGGTCGCGGTGCTGGCGGTCAGTTCGCCCTACCGCGTTGCGCGCCTGACCAGTTTCCTCAACCCGTGGGCCGATCCCTACGATGGCGGCTTCCAGCTGACTCAGTCGCTGATCGCCATTGGTAGCGGGTCCTGGTTCGGCGTGGGTTTGGGCGACAGCATTCAGAAGCTCTTCTACCTGCCGGAGGCCCATACCGACTTCCTGTTCGCGGTACTGGCCGAGGAGTTGGGATTGCTCGGCGTGGCGGTGGTGATAGCGTTGTACGCCGTGATGGTGGTGCGGGGTTTCCGCATCGGCGCGCGTGCGATGGCCGCCGCGCAGCCGTTTGCCGCCTATCTAGCCTACGGTATTAGCATCTGGCTCGGCCTGCAGGCCTTCATCAATATGGGTGTGAACATGGGGCTGCTGCCGACCAAGGGCCTGACCTTGCCGCTGATGAGCTACGGCGGCAGCAGCATGGTTGTGAACTGTGTGGCGCTGGGTTTCCTGCAGCGCATTCACCGCGAAGCGGTCGAGACCGGTGCGCTGCCGACCGAAGGCAAGCGCCGCCGGGCGCGCAAGGAGGCGGCATGAGCACTTCACGCCCGGTGATGATCATGGCCGGCGGCACCGGCGGGCACGTTTTCCCCGGTCTGGCGGTGGCCGAGGCCCTGCATGCACGTGGTCTGGACGTCGTCTGGCTGGGTACGCGCCGTGGGCTGGAGGCTCGGCTGGTTTCCGAGGCCGGTATCCCGATGGAGTGGATCGGCATCGGCGGTCTGCGCGGCAAGGGACTGCGCACCCGACTGATGGCACCTCTGCGCCTGGCCTCGGCGCTGGCGCAGGTCCTGGGCATTCTGTTGCGACGGCGACCGCGCGTGGTGGTCGGTTTCGGCGGTTTCGTCGCCGGTCCCGGCGGTTTGATGGCGGCGGCTCTGCGGATTCCGCTGGTGCTGCACGAACAGAATGCGGTTCCCGGACTGACCAACCGCTGGCTGGCGCGTTTCGCCAGACAGGTGTTTACCGGCTTCCCGGTCGAGTTGCCCGGTGCCGCGGCGCGCCGGCACTACGTCGGCAACCCGGTGCGCGCGAATATCGCCGCTCTGGAACCGCCGGCACAGCGGTTGGCCGGGCGCGAAGGCCCCATGCACTTACTGATCATAGGCGGCAGCCAGGGCGCGGCGGCGCTCAACCGCAGCGTACCGGCCGCAGTGGGGAAACTGCCCGCGCAGGCCCGACCTCAGGTCTGGCATCAGGCGGGCGAGCGTCATCTCGAGGCCACCAACAGCGCCTACGCGCAGGCCCAGGTCGAGGCGCGCGTCGAACCCTTCGTGGCGAACATGGCCGCCGCCTACGCCTGGGCCGATCTGGTGATTTGCCGTTCCGGGGCGCTAACGGTCGCGGAACTGGCCACCGCAGGCGTGCCCGCGCTGCTGGTGCCGTTCCCCTATGCGGTGGACGACCACCAGCGTGTCAACGGGCAGTTTCTGGTCGATGCCGGTGCGGCGCTGATGGTGATCGAGAAGGATTTGACGCCGGAACGTCTGGCGGACGAGTTGATGCGTCTGGCCGACCGTTCCCGCCTGTTGGCGATGGCCGAGTCGGCGCGTTCGGTGGCGCGCGTCGACGCCGCGGCACGGGTGGCCGATGCCTGCGTGGAACTGGTCGGTGAAGCGGGGAGGCAGGCGGCATGAGCGCGGTGCGCGAACACATGGCGACGCGCCGCATCCGGCGCATTCATTTCGTCGGCATCGGTGGTGCGGGTATGGGCGGCATCGCGGAGGTACTGACCAATCTCGGCTACGCGGTGTCCGGTTCGGACCAGGCCGACAACGCGATGACGCGGCGGCTGGTTTCCCTGGGCGCGAAGGTCTTCCGCGGACATGCGCCCGAAAACGTCGAGGGCGTGGATGTGGTCGTGGTGTCCAGCGCGATCCAGTCCGGCAATCCCGAACTCGAGGCGGCGCGTGCCGCGCGGATTCCGGTCGTGCGCCGGGCCGAGATGCTGGCCGAACTGATGCGTTTCCGCTATGGCATCGCGGTGGCCGGCACGCACGGCAAGACCACCACCACCAGTCTGGTGGCCAGCCTGTTGGCCGAAGGCGGTCTGGATCCGACCTTCATCATTGGCGGCCGGCTCAACAGCACCGCCACGCATTCGCGTCTGGGCGAAAGCCATTATCTGGTCGCCGAGGCGGACGAGAGCGACGCTTCGTTCCTGCACCTGCAGCCGATGATCGCGGTGGTGACCAATATCGACGCCGATCATCTGGCCACTTATGGTGGCGACTACGCCGAACTCGAACGCGTGTTCGTCGAATTTCTGCACCATCTGCCGTTCTACGGCTTGGCGGTGCTGTGTATAGACGACCCCGGCGTGCGCCAGGTGTTGGAACAGATCAGCCGTCCGATGCTGACCTACGGCATCGAGCAACCGGCCGACGTCCGCGCGCATGACATCGTCTACGAGGGCACGCGCACGCGCTTTCAACTGCAGCTTCCGGGGCGCGAGCAGCGTTTGTCGGTAGAACTCAATCTGCCCGGCCGGCACAACGTGCTCAACGCCTTGGCCGCGATAGCGGTGGCGCACGAGTTGGGCGTGAACGATTCAGCGTTGACTCAGGCCTTGGCAGGTTTCCAGGGCATCGGTCGGCGCTTCCAGCTCAGCGGCGAGGTGGATACGCCGGCCGGGCACGTGCTGCTGGTCGACGACTACGGCCATCATCCGACCGAGATCGCCGCTACCCTAGCCGCAGCGCGCAGCGCTTGGCCGGAGCGGCGCCTGGTGGTGGCCTTCCAGCCGCATCGTTACACGCGAACCAGCGACCTGTTCGAGGACTTCGTGCGGGTGTTGAGCGAGGTCGACGTGTTGGTGCTGCTGGAGGTCTACGCGGCGGGCGAGGAACCCATCGCCAATGCCGACGGCCGCAGCCTGGCGCGGGCGATTCGCGCCCGCGGACGGGTCGAGCCGGTATTCGTGGGGAACATCGACGGTTTGGCCGACGCGCTGCGCGATGTGGTGCACGATGGCGACGTGGTGTTGACCCTGGGAGCCGGATCCATCGGGCAGGCCGCACTGCGTCTGCCCGAGACGCTGGGAGCGAAGTCATGAATGCGGCGCTGGACATGCAGGGCCTGCGCGGCGAGCTGGCGCACGATGCGCCGCTCGCGGGCATGACCAGTTGGCGCGTGGGCGGTCATGCGGAGCGTCTATACCGGCCGGCGGATCTGCAGGATCTGCAGGCCTTCCTGCAGCAATTGCCGGAGGGTGAACCCCTGTTGTGGCTCGGCTTGGGCAGCAACCTGCTGGTGCGCGATGGTGGCGTGCGCGGCACGGTGATCGCGCTGCACGCGCGTCTGGGTGGTCTGGAGCGGGTCGGCGACTCCGGCGTGCGCGCCGGTGCGGGCGTGCCGGGTGCCAAGTTGGCACGTTTCACCGCGCGTGCCGGACTGCGCGGCGGAGAGTTCTTTGCCGGGATCCCGGGCACGGTCGGTGGAGCGTTGGCGATGAACGCTGGCGCCTTCGGCGGCGAGACCTGGCCGGTGGTGCGGCGTGTACAGACCATCGCCCACGACGGCACGCTGCGCTGGCAGGAGCCGGGGGCCTTCGAGATCGGTTACCGCCATGTGCGTGCTCTGGCGGAAGGTGGTCCGTTCTGGTTCGTGGCTGCCGAATTCGAATTCGAGGCCGGCGGCGATCCGCAGGTACTGCATCTCCAGACCCGCGAACTGCTCGCCCACCGTGCTGCCAGCCAGCCGACCGGGGTGGCTTCGTGCGGTTCGGTGTTCCGCAATCCACCGGGAGACTACGCCGGACGCCTGATCGAAGCGGCCGGCCTCAAGGGCCTGCGTCTCGGCGCTGCGATGGTCGCCGAGAAACACGGCAATTTCATTCTCAACGCGGGTTCCGCGAGCGCGGCCGACATCGAGGGTTTGATTCTCGAGGTGCAGGCGCGCGTCGAGGAGCGGTTCGGCATTTGCTTGCAGCCTGAGGTGCGGGTCGTCGGTGAACGGGAGGCCGGGGCATGAGCGCGGATCCGCAGCGTTTCGGCCGGGTGGCGGTGTTGATGGGCGGCTGGTCCGCCGAGCGCGAGGTGTCGCTGCAGAGCGGTGCGGCGGTGACCACAGCGCTGCGCGCCGGTGGCGTGGACGCCGTGGCCGTGGACCTGCGGCGAGAAAGCGTGCTTGAGCAGCTTTCCACGGGTGAATTTGATCGCTGTTTCCTGATCGTCCACGGCACCGGCGGTGAAGACGGCACGCTGCAGGCCATGCTCGATCTGCTCGACCTGCCGTACACCGGCAGCGGCGTGTTGGGTTCGGCGCTGGGCATGGACAAGCGGCGTTGCAAGCTGGTGTGGCAGGCGCTGGGGCTGCCGGTGGTACCTGGCGAGGTGCTGGCAGCGGACAGCGATTTCGATGCGGTCGCGCAGCGGCTTGGATTGCCGCTGTTCGTCAAACCCTCGCAGGAGGGATCGAGCGTCGGCGTCGCCAAGGTCAAGCGTGTCGAGGATCTGTCTACTGCCTATGCGGCGGCGGCGGCCTGCCACGGCGAAGTGCTGGTCGAGCCCGCGATGGAGGGTGGGGACTATACCGTCGCCGTGTTGGGCGATCAGGCACTGCCGGCGATCCGCATCGTGCCGGCCACGGAGTTCTACGACTACGAGGCCAAGTACAACCGCGACGATACGCGCTACCTGTGTCCATGCGGATTGGCCGAAGGTACCGAGCAAGCCATGCGGGTACTGGCGCTGCAGGCGTTCACTGCCGTCGGCGGCGAGGGCTGGGGGAGGGTCGATTTTCTGCTGGATGCCGAGGGCGCGCCGCACGTGGCGGAGGTGAATACCGTACCGGGCATGACCAGCCACAGTCTGGTGCCGATGGCCGCGCGCGAACTGGGCATGGACATGACGCAACTGGTCGTTCGCATTCTGGAGCAGACCTTGCCGAACGGGGTTCGTGATGACGCATGAACAAGGTGCTTGCGATGACAGGTTTACGTCCGCCACGGCGCCGCGGTGCGGTGACGAAGCGGCGCCCGAAGGCCAAGGCCGGCAGGCCGCTTTCGCAGCGTCTGGCGCCACTGCGATTTTGGTTGCCGAGAATCGGCATTTTGCTGCTGGTCGGTGCGCTGGCCGGCGGCGGGCATGCGTTGTGGCGCTGGTTGCAGTCGCCGGCGGCCTTGCCGATCCGCACGGTGTCGGTAAGCGGGGAGTTGACCCACGTGCCGGCGGCACAGGTGCGCAAGGTGGTGGACGCGCATCTGTGCGGCGGGTTTTTCGGTGTGGATCTGCACTCGATCGCCGAGGCGCTCGGGGCTCTGCCCTGGGTGGCGCAGGCCGACGTGCGGCGCGTATGGCCGAACGGTCTGGCGATACGCATCGAGGAGCAGCGCCCGGTGGCGCGTTGGAACCGCGGCGAGCTTCTCAGTCAGTCGGGCACGGTGTTTCGCCCGCCGCTGCGGACATTTCCCAAGGGGTTGCCCGATCTGTCGGGGCCCGACGGCAAGGAGCGTGATTTGATGAGTCGCTATGCAGCGGTCAGCAAGTTGTTCGCACAGATTGGTCTGCGGGTCGTCGCCTTAAGCGAGAACGCACGACGCGCCTTCCGGCTGCGCCTGGACAATGGCATCGAAGTCGTCATCGGCCGCGACTGGGACATGCAGCGAATGGCGCGGATGGTCGCGGTCTACCGACGCGTGCTGGCCGGTAGAGCTGCAGATATCCAGCGCATCGATCTGCGTTACACGAACGGCTTTGCCGTTGCCTGGAAATCATCCGCCGCCCAGGCCGCGGCAGCATCAGGGAGACACTGAATTATGTCCAAGCGAGCGGACAGAGGGATGATCGTCGGTCTGGACATCGGCACGTCAAAGGTCGTGGCCATCGTCGGCGAGATCAATACCGAGGGCACGGTCGACATCGTAGGCATCGGCTCGCATCCGTCGCGTGGCCTGAAAAAGGGCGTGGTGGTCAACATCGAATCCACGGTGCAGTCGATGCAGCGCGCGGTGGAGGAGGCCGAACTGATGGCCGGGGTGCAGATCCACTCGGTCTATGCCGGCATCGCCGGCAGCCATGTGCGTAGCCTGAACTCGCACGGCATCGTGGCGATCAAGGACAAGGAGGTCACCCAGAGCGACGTCGAGCGCGTGATGGACGCCGCCCGCGCGGTGGCGATCCCGGCCGATCAGCAGATCCTGCACGTGCTGGCGCAGGAATTCATCATCGACGACCAGGAAGGCATCCGTGAGCCGGTAGGCATGTCCGGAGTGCGCCTGGAAGCCAAGGTGCATCTGGTGACCGGCGCGGTCAGCGCGGCGCAGAACATCATCAAGTGCGTACGTCGTTGTGGGCTGGAGGTCGAGGACATCATCCTCGAACAGCTGGCGTCGAGCCATTCGGTGCTCACCGAGGATGAGAAGGAACTCGGCGTGTGCCTGGTCGACATCGGCGGCGGCACCACCGATATCGCGGTGTTCACCGGAGGAGCGATCCGCCACTCGGCGGTCATCCCCATCGCCGGGGATCAGGTTACCAACGACATCGCGGTGGCTCTGCGTACGCCCACTCAGCATGCCGAGGACATCAAGATCCGCTATGCCTGCGCTTTGCGCCAGCTGGCTAACCCTGAGGAAAGCATCGAGGTGCCCAGCGTGGGCGACCGGCCGCCGCGGCGCCTGTCGCGACAGACCTTGGCCGAGGTGGTCGAACCCCGCTACGAGGAATTGCTCAATCTGGTGCAGGCCGAGCTGCGTCGCAGCGGTTACGAGGATCTGGTCGCTGCCGGCGTCGTGCTGACCGGGGGCTCCTCGAAGATGGAGGGCGTCGTCGAGCTGGCCGAGGAAGTGTTTCACATGCCCGTTCGCCTGGGTCTGCCGCAGTACGTCAGCGGCCTGGTGGACGTGGTGCGTAATCCGATTCACGCCACCGGCGTGGGTCTGGTGCTTTATGGGAGTCAACACCGTAGTCAAGGGTGGCCCGAGCGTATGAACGCAGGGCAGTCAGCACAAGGTGTCTGGCAACGTATGAAAAGTTGGTTCCAAGGGAACTTTTGATTCGAACTTCGCGCGCGGTTAATGGAGGTCAATATGTTCGAACTCGTCGATTCGTTTTCGCAGAATGCAGTGATCAAGGTGGTGGGTGTCGGCGGCGGCGGCGGCAACGCCGTGCAGCACATGGTCAATGCCAGCATCGAGGGCGTGGAGTTCATCTGCGCCAACACCGACGCACAGGCGCTGAAGAACAGCGCCGCCAAGACAGTGCTGCAGCTTGGCACCAATATCACCAAGGGTTTGGGCGCAGGCGCCAACCCTGAACTGGGCCGTCAGGCGGCGATGGAGGATCGCGATCGAAGAGCTGGGCAAGCACGTCGATTCGCTGATCACGATCCCCAACGAGAAGCTGCTCACGGTGCTGGGCAAGGGCGTGACCTTGCTGGATGCGTTCAAGTCCGCCAACGACGTACTGTACGGCGCCGTGCAGGGCATTGCCGAGCTGATTACGCGTCCCGGTCTGATCAACGTCGACTTCGCCGACGTGCGCACGGTCATGTCGGAAATGGGCATGGCGATGATGGGTACCGGCTCGGGTTCGGGCGAAGAGCGGGCGCGCGTTGCGGCGCAGGCGGCGATTTCCAGTCCGCTGCTGGAGGACGTCAATATCGCTGGCGCTAAGGGGATTCTGGTCAATGTCACCGCCGGTCTGGATTTCGCCATGGACGAATTCGAAACGGTGGGATCGGAAATCGAGGCACTGGCGCAGAACGATGCTAACGTGGTGATCGGTACGGTTATCGATCCGGATATGACCGACGAGGTGCGGGTAACACTGGTGGCGACCGGGCTTGGCCGCAAGCCGACCGTAGCCGAAGTGCCGCCGTCTCCGTTCGCCGGTATCGAGAAGGGGCGAGACGGGCGTGTCGACTACGACAAGTACGCTCGACCCACCGTGATGCGCAAGTCCCCGCATGTGGAAGGGTCCGCTGCGGTGGACTACAGCGGCGCCGACTATCTCGACATTCCGGCGTTCCTGCGCAAACAGGCCGATTGATCGGAAAGTGGGGCGTTTTCGGCCGTTTTGCACAAAGAAGGTGCGGCGGCCGTGAGCCTGCGCTAGAATTACCGGCTGAATTTCAGCTGACTCGGCAGGGCTTGGCGGTTTTTGGCTGGCGCAAGTGTTGCTAGGCGTAATGGAGACAAGTAGGCAGTCGCTCGATTGGATGCGGGCGATGAGTCGGCGCATGAGGTAACAAGAGTTGATAAGACAGCGTACGCTCAAAAATCCTATTCGGGCCACTGGCGTAGGCCTTCACACCGGGGAAAAGGTCCTTCTGACCCTGCACCCCGCTCCGGTTGACACCGGCGTCGTGTTTCGTCGCTCGGATCTGGATCCGGTCGTAGACATCAAGGCCACTCCGCTGAACGTCGGCGATACCCGACTGTCCACCACTCTGGTGCGGGGCGAAATTTCGGTGTCGACGGTCGAGCATCTGCTGTCCGCGGTGGCGGGGCTCGGCGTCGACAATCTGATCGTCGAGGTCAGTTCGTCGGAAGTGCCGATCATGGACGGCAGTGCCGGCCCGTTCGTCTTTTTGCTGCAGTCTGCGGGTATTCAGGAACAGAGCGCGCCGAAGCGTTTCATTCGCATCAAGCGTAAGATTTCCGTCGAAGACGGCGATAAATGGGTGCGTTTCGAGCCTTTTGATGGGTTCAAGGTCGGGTTTGGTATCGATTTCGATCATCCCGTGTTCAAGAACGGTGTGCAGTTCACCGAACTGGACTTCTCCAGCACCTCTTTCGTGAAGGAGGTCAGCCGGGCGCGTACCTTCGGGTTCATGCGCGAATTCGAGGCCCTGCGCCAGCTCAATCTGGTACGTGGCGGGAGCTTCGACAATGCGATCGTGCTTGACGATTACCGGGTTCTGAATGAAGAGGGACTGCGTTATGAGGACGAGTTCGTCAAGCACAAGGTGCTGGATGCGATCGGCGACCTCTACCTGCTGGGGCATAGCCTGATCGGCGCGTTCACCGGTTACAAGTCCGGGCATGCACTGAACAACAGGTTGCTGCGGGAGCTGATGGAGCAGCCCGATGCCTGGGAGGAAGTCAGCTTCGACGATGCCAGCGAGGCGCCCATTTCGTATGCCGAAGCGCAGCCCGCGCTGGGCTGACTGACTCACTTCAGAGCAGGGCGGCCGTCGGGCGAGACTTTGATGGCGATGCGCTGACTGCTGATTTGGCAGCAGCGTTCCAGGTGAAGCAGTATCGTGTTCTGTTCGAAGCGCAACGGGGTGACCCAGCTGCTGCTGTCGGTGATCAACACGGCGCTGTCACCGCGCGTGCCGGCGAACCAGACGTGCTCGGCCATGCTCTGGGGCAGAATTCCGCGTAGGGCATGCGTGACGGCGTCGAAGCGCGCCGCCTGCGACAGCAGTTCGGTGGGCAGGAATTGATTGATGCGTCGCATGGTTTGCGTATCGGTTTGGCGGGTCCGCCCGTCGGTTGGTCGGGTTCTGGGCTTGAAAGTTGTCCGTCAGTTTACCGAAAATCCATTTTTCCGGCTCTGCCGCGGGCCAATGATAATAGAATCCATTCGCGGAGCTGTATGGGAACGTTTGCCAACGGACTCCTCGAATCTAGGTGCAACCTGCCGACAGCTGAATGATCAGCGGAGGTTGCCGGGACTACGGGGTAGTCCTACCGGTGGACCCCGGAGCGACATGAGCGTCATATGAATATCATCTTGCTGGGCCGCAATGGCTGTCCGAGTCGCCAGCTGACCCTTGGTCGCTGGTATCACTATGTAATCGCCTCAGGTCTCACGCTGGTGCTGGCGGCTGGGTTGATGGGCGGCGGTTATTACCTGGGGATGCGTTTCGGACTCAGTCATCTGGTGTTCGGCTGGCAGCAGGCGGTAGCGCAGTCGCAGCGCGAAGTCGAGGTGACGCGTCAGACCGCCAATGCGCGAATCGATGCGCTCACCCAGCGGATGGGCGAGCTGCAGGCCGATGTGATGCGTATAGACGCCCTGGGTGGGAAATTGGTGAAGATGGCCAAGCTCGATCCCAAGGAGTTCGATTTCAGCCATCCCCCTGGCCGGGGCGGATCGCAGGAGCCGACCATCCAGAACGCTTATGGCGAGACGCAGATCCAGCATGAAATAGACGTCCTCAGTCGGCAGCTCAGTGACCGCCAGTCGCAGCTCAAGGTGCTGGGCCAGGTCTTGTCGAGCCGTCGTCTGCTCGCAGAAACCACCCCGGCAGGGTGGCCGATCAAGAAAGGTTGGATTTCGTCGTACTACGGCCCCCGCATCGACCCGTTTACCGGCAAACCCGGATTCCATCCCGGCATCGACTTTGCCGGTCGCGAAGGCGAGAACGTCCATGCGATTGCCAGCGGAGTAGTGACGTTCGCGGGCAGGGATGGCGGATACGGTAATATGGTCGAAATCGATCACGGTGACGGCTATTCCACTCGCTACGGCCACAATGAGCGTATCGACGTGAAAGTGGGGCAGGTGGTCAAGAGCGGGCAGGTCATCTCCCAGCTGGGCTCGACTGGGCGTTCGACCGGTCCGCATGTGCATCTCGAGGTGCGCTACCACGGTCACGCGATCAATCCTCTGAAGTACATCAAGCAGGCCCGTAACTGAGCTGTTTTCTTTTGCCGGCGCGGTTTCGCCTGAACTTCGCGCTGGCTGTGCATTCCGCTTGGGCGCTTCAATTCTGGTACCATCCCGCTTTTATCCATATTCCCACTCGCAGCGGAACGTGTGCGCATGCTCGGTAAGGTTCTGACCAAGGTTTTCGGAAGTCGCAACGAGCGGCAGATCAAGCGCTATGGCCGTCTGGTGGGCCGCATCAATGCGCTCGAAGAGGAATTTCAGGCGCTCGACGAAGCGGTCCTCAAGGCCAAGACTGCCGAGTTCAAGGAACGGTTGGCCGCCGGAGAGTCCCTGGACGATTTGCTTCCCGAGGCATTCGCCACCGTGCGCGAGGCCAGCCGCCGGGTCATGGGCATGCGTCACTACGACGTGCAGCTCATCGGCGGCATGGTGCTGCACGAAGGCAAGATCGCGGAGATGAAGACCGGTGAGGGCAAGACGCTGGTCGCGACCCTGCCGGTCTATCTGAACGGCTTGACCGGACGCGGCGTACACGTCGTGACCGTCAACGATTATCTGGCGACTCGCGATGCCGAGTGGATGAGTCAGCTCTACGGCTACCTCGGTCTGAGCACCGGGGTGATCGTCGCTGGCCTGAGCCCGGAAGAGCGTCGAGCGGCTTACGGCGCCGACATTACCTACGGCACCAACAACGAGTTCGGCTTCGACTACCTGCGCGACAACATGGCGTTTTCCGTCGATGAGCAGGTACAGCGGGAGTTGTACTTCTCGGTGGTTGACGAAGTCGACTCCATCCTCATCGACGAGGCGCGTACGCCGCTGATCATCTCGGGGCCGACCAACGAGAACTCCGAGCTGTACCAGCAGATCAATGCCCTGATTCCGAATCTGAGCGCTCAGGAGGAAGAGGAGGCGCCGGGCGACTATCTGGTCGACGAGAAACTCAAGCAGGTGCTGCTGTCCGAGGAAGGCCATCAGCGCGTCGAGGAACTGCTCGAAAAGGCCGGTTTGCTGACCGAGGGCGCGTCTCTTTACGACGTGGCCAATATCGGGCTGATGCACCATCTCAACGCCGGCTTGCGTGCGCACGCGCTGTACCATCGCAATGTCGACTATATCGTCCGCGACGGTGAGATTATCATCGTCGACGAGTTCACCGGCCGTACGATGCCGGGGCGGCGTTGGTCCGAAGGTCTGCACCAGGCGGTGGAGGCCAAGGAGGGGGTGACGATCCAGAACGAGAATCAGACCCTCGCCTCGATTACCTTCCAGAATTATTTTCGTCTCTACGAACGCCTGTCCGGCATGACCGGCACGGCCGATACCGAGGCCTACGAATTTCAGCAGATATACGGCCTGGAAGTGGTGGTGATCCCGACCAATCGTCCGATGGTGCGCAAGGATGAGCAGGATCTGATCTATCTCAGCGCCGAGGAGAAGTTCGACGCCATCATCGAAGACCTTCGGGAGTGTGTCGAGGCTAAGCGCCCGGTGCTGGTCGGTACCGCGTCGATCGAGGCTTCGGAGCTGATTTCGGGTAAGCTGAAGAAGCTGGGGATCGGGCACGAGGTGCTCAATGCCAAGCAGCACGAACGCGAGGCGCATATCATTGCCGAGGCGGGCAAACCGGGCGCCGTGACCATCGCTACGAACATGGCAGGCCGCGGAACCGACATCGTGCTCGGCGGCAGCCTCCAGGCGGAACTGGCCAAGCTTTCCGAGGATGCGGACGAGACCGAGCGCGAACGCGTGCGCAGCGAGTGGCGGAGCTGCCACGAGGCCGTTATCGCCGCCGGCGGTCTGCACATCACCGGTACCGAGCGTCACGAGTCCCGCCGCATCGACAACCAGCTGCGCGGCCGCGCCGGTCGCCAGGGCGACCCGGGGTCGACGCGCTTCTACCTGTCGCTGGAAGATAACCTGATGCGTATCTTCGCCTCTGACAGGGTGAAGGGCATGATGCAGCGTCTGGGCATGCAGAAGGGCGAGGCGATCGAGAGTTCTTGGGTGACGCGCGCCATCGAGAACGCCCAGCGCAAGGTCGAAGGGCATAACTTCGACATTCGCAAGGACCTGCTCGAATACGACGACGTCGCCAATGACCAGCGCAAAGTGATTTACGAGCAGCGCCGCGAACTGCTGACCTCTGACGATGTGTTCGAGACGATCCGAACGATCCGCGCAGATGTGATCGAGTCGGTCATCGATACCTATATCGAGCCGGGCAGCATGGACGAGCAGTGGGACATCGCCGGTCTGACAGAGGCACTGGATCGCGACTACGCCATGAACCTGCCGCTGCAGCAGTGGCTCGACGAGGACGACTCGCTGCATGAGGAAGGTCTGCGTGAGCGCATCTTCGAGGAAGCCGAGGCGGCCATGGCGGTGAAGGAAGAGTCCTTCGGCGCCGAGCTGATGCGACGCATCGAGAAGGACGTCATGCTGCAGGTACTCGATAGTCAGTGGAAGGAGCATCTGGCGGCCATGGATTATCTGCGCCAGGGTATCGGGCTGCGCGGCTATGCGCAGAAGGATCCCAAGCAGGAGTACAAGCGCGAAGCGTTCGAGATGTTTCAGTCGATGCTCGAGGCGCTCAAGCGCGAGGTCGTGTCGGTACTGATGCGCGTGCAGGTGATGTCGCCGCAGGCCCTCAGCGAGGCCGAAGCAGCACAGCGTCAGGCCCAGCAGATGCAGTTTTCCCATCCCGAAGCGACTAGCGCCTACTCCGGCTCGGAGGATGGGGCGCCTGAGGCGCCCGAAGGTGAGGAGGCGCATGCGCAGCCGTACCGCCGCGAACAACCTAAGCTCGGACGCAACGAGCCCTGTTGGTGCGGCTCCGGAAAGAAATTCAAGCATTGCCACGGCAAGCTCAATTGAGGTCATGTCATGGCCGTCGGTCTGAAACCTCCTGAAACCCTGGTGCCCATCAAGGGCATCCGGCTCGCTACGGCCGAAGCCGGCATTCGCTACCAGGGCCGCACGGACGTCGCCGTCATGGAAGTGGTGCATGGCACGCGCGCTGCAGCCGTGTTCACGCGCAACGCCTTTTGCGCGGCGCCGGTGACGGTTGCCCGAGAGCATCTGGCTACGGCTACTCCGCGTTTCCTGTTGATCAATGCCGGCAACGCGAATGCCGGAACCGGCGAGGAAGGCCTGCGTGATGCACGCGAGAGCTGTCGCCTGCTGGCCGAGCGTGCGGCCTGTATCGAGGCGGCTGTGCTGCCTTTCTCCACGGGCGTCATCGGCGAACTCCTGCCGGTGCACCGCTTCGGTCCGGCTATCGACCATCTGTTGATCGATCTGCATTCCGGTTCTGAGGCATGGATGGACGCGGCGCGTGCCATTATGACCACGGACACCGTGCCGAAGGGGGCGTCGCGCCAGGTCGAGATCGGTGGCAGGACGGTTACCGTGACCGGTATCGCCAAGGGTTCCGGCATGATTCACCCGGACATGGCCACCATGCTGGCGTTTATCGGTACCGACGCCGATCTGGCTCCAGGACTGCTGCAAAGCACGCTGGAGAGCGCGGTAGGCAGCTCGTTCAACAGCATTACGGTAGACGGCGATACCTCCACCAACGATGCTTGCATCCTGTTGGCGACCGGAAGCAGTGGGGCGACGGTGGACAGTGTCGACAGCGATGCCTACCGTGCGTTCAGCATCGTGCTGGAGGAGGTTTGCCAGCAACTCGCGCAGGCGATCGTGCGTGACGGGGAGGGGGCGACCAAGTTCGTCACGCTAGAGGTCGTCGAAGCCGCCACGACGGAAGAGGCTCGCCAGGTCGCGTTTACGGTTGCGCATTCGCCGCTGGTCAAGACCGCATTGTTCGCGAGCGATCCGAATTGGGGGCGTATTCTGGCGGCTGTCGGACGCGCCGGTATCGAAGGCCTGGATGCGGACGGGGTGTGGCTGACGATAAACGGCGTGAGCATCGCACGCGATGGCGGCCGCGATCCGGGGTATACCGAGGCGCAGGGCGTTGAGGCCATGGCAGGCGAAGAGATCAACATTCGCATCGGTCTTGGTCGCGGTGATGCCGATACGCGGATATGGACGACCGACCTGAGCCACGACTACGTGCGCATCAATGCCGAGTATCGCAGCTGAGGCTTGCTGGATTCACTAGTTCGTGAACAGGCAGCTAGGGCGGGTATGGACGGTACGTGCGACGCTAGCTGAGGTCTAAATGCAACTGCTTCTATTCGTTTGCACATACTTATGATAAGTGAGCTGCATGTTGCCGTCGGCGTCATCGAGCACGCGGGACGCTATCTGCTCACCCGCCGCCGCGTGGATGCCCATGAGGGCGGTCGCTGGGAGTTTCCCGGCGGCAAGTTCGAAGCCGGTGAATCGGCGCATTCAGCGCTCGCCCGCGAGCTTCGAGAGGAACTCGGCATCGAAGTGCTCGGTTCCGAGCCTCTGATCGAAATTCCCTTCAGCTATCCCGAGCTTGACGTGCATCTGCATGTGCGCCGGGTAACGGACTATCAGGGAGTGCCGGAAGGGCGTGAAGGTCAGCCTTTGCGCTGGTACGTGCAGGATGAGCTGCCCGGTCTGGAGCTGCCGGCGGCCAACCGGGGGATCCTCGCGGCGATTGCGCTACCGCACCAATACCTGATTACGCCGGAGCCGGTGGGGCCGGCTGATGTGGCCTTCATTGCACGCCTGCGCGCGCTTCTTGAGGCCGGTGTGCGCCTAGTGCAGTTACGCGCGAAAACACTGTCCGAGGAGGAGTTGCTGTGTTTGGCGCAGGAAGCGATTCGGCTTTGCGAAGGCGTTGGGGCGAGGTTGCTGCTTAATGCCATGCCGGAACTCGCGCAGCGCGCTGGCACGCACGGCGTGCACCTGAGTGCCGGTCGCGCCGCGGCACTGGCGAAGGCCGGTGTTGAACTGCCGACAGGGATGCTGGTGGGGGCGTCATGCCACACTGTCGCCGAATTGGAGTTGGCCGAGTCGTTAGGCGTTGACTACGTCCTTTGTTCGCCGGTTCGGCCCACCGACAGCCATCCCGGAGCACCTGTCCTGGGGTGGGATCGCTTCGCCGCAATGTGCGCTGCAGCGAAGGTGCCGGTATACGCGCTTGGTGGAGTAGGCCCTGCGGATCTGCCGACCATACACGACTGTGGCGGGCATGGCGCTGCGGGTATCTCGGCGTATTGGAGTGGCGGATAGGCCGGCGTGCCCCGATGGAAGGTCGGGCAAGTCCGGCAAGAGTCACCTTTTCGGATGGGTTACGCCCTTGTAGCAACTGATGCCGCAGCCTTGGAAATTGAGGCTACAGGGCGCAAGTGGCGAATTCGAAGTCGATATCCTTCTCGGTCTGGGATGGACGACTGGTGATGTCGGCTTGTTCGAGGAAACGGATGGTGAAGCGGTGTTTGCCGGCACTGATTTCGGGGAAGACTTCCGAATGTGTCGGCATCCGCACGCGCAGCAACTGATTGGGCGAGTCGGCGTTGAGAGCCTGTTGAAAGAAGCCGCGAGCGGCGGAGGTCGATTCGAACACGGCGCTGTCCCGGATCAGGCCAAGTACCAGTTCGACGGCTTCCAGTACATTTTCGAAAGGCTCGATCCAGGTTTTGAGCAACTCGGTACGCCGTTCCGAGCTGCGCGACAGCCAGTAGTGATAAGCCGGGAGGTCGAAGTCACAGGTGCCGCCGGGGATGCTCAACCTCTGCCTCAGGCTGCCCAGGAGTTCGTTGCGCATCAAATGTTGGGCAAGTTGCCCGGACATGCCGTGCAGTTGCTGACTGAGTTCGCGCTGCTGATCGACGATGTCCTGCAGACGACTCTGGTCGACGTCCTCCTGCGCCTGGAGACGGGTGAGGTTGGCGCCCTGGCGTTCGAGTTCGAGCATCAGGTCGTTTTTGACGTCCACGCGCATGACCAAGTTGACCAGTTCGATCAGGATGCTGAGCGCGCAGTGGGATTGCCATACTTCTCCGCCGTCCATCGCCTTGTGCAGCCGTTGCATGAGCTGTTCCATGCGCAGGAAGGTACGCATGCGCTCGTTCAGCGGCTGTTCGTAGATGACGAAGTCGTTCACAGTCGATCCATTGGCGTCAAAATTTAGGCACCTATTGTCCACATTCGAACGCTTAATACAAACGTTCAGTTTTGCAGGCTAAGCGGTCTGGTTCAGTCTGCTCGTTGATATCGTGCGCCTTATGGCGCGTCGCCGATTTGACGGTAGAGCCGGTCGAGTTGTGCAACACGGGTATCCAGGTCCTGACGATCGCGGTCGTTGTCGATGACGTCGTCAGCTCCAGACAGGCGTTGCTCCCGGCTGGCCTGGCTTTTGAGCACGGCACGAGCCTCTTCAGCGCTGACATGGTCGCGCACCATCGTTCTGCTGATCTGCGTTTCAGGACTACAGTCGACGACTAGTACACGGTCGACTTCGGCTATCCAGTTCTGTTCGATCAGCAGAGGAATCACCAGTATGGCGTAGGGCCCGGTGACGTCTGCCGTACGCGCCTGTAACTCCTGCCGGATTCTGGGGTGCAGAATGCTTTCGAGTTTCTCGCGTGCACCGTCGTCGCCGAAAATCCGTCGGCGTAGAGTCGCGCGGTCCAGACTGCCGTCTGTGCGCAGAACACCTTCACCGAAGGTTTCGACGATCTCCTGTAGTGCTTCGCTGCCGGAGTGGACCAGTTCACGGGCGATGACGTCGCTGTCGATGACCGTGATGCCGAGGCGGGCGAAACAGTTCGCTACGGTTGATTTGCCGCTGCCTATGCCGCCTGTCAGGCCGATACGGAGCATGGTGATATTCTTTAGCCGAGATGAGCGAAGCGCAGGTAGGCTTCGGTCAACGAGGTGCCCCAGAGCAATGCGATCCAGCCGGCCACGGCCAGGTAGGGGCCGAACGGGATCGGTACTTCGCGCGCATGATTCCTGAATGCCATTAGGCCCAGCCCGATCACGGCGCCGACCAGCGACGACAGCAGAATGGTTAGCGGCAGCATTTGCCAGCCGAACCAGGCTCCGAGTGCAGCAAGCAGTTTGAAGTCGCCATAGCCCATGCCCTCCTTGCCGGTTAGCAGGCGGAACGTATGGTATACCGCCCACAACGCAAGATAGCCGGTGGCGGCGCCGATCACTGCGCTGGACAGCGGAACGAACATGCCTTTGAGGTTGACCAGCAGACCTAGCCAGAGCAGTGGTAGGGTGATGCTGTCGGGCAGCAGTTGTGTTTCCAGATCGATCATGGTCAGCGCGAGCAGCGCCCAGGTGAATACGAGGGCTACCGCGGTCTGCCAGCCGGGACCGTAGTGCCAGGCGACAGCGAGCGCTGCCAGACCTGCCACGAGTTCGATCAGTGGATAACGAACCGAGATGTGTACGCCGCAGGCCGAACAACGCCCGCGCAGCAGCAGGTAGCTGAGCAACGGGATGTTTTCCCATGGACGTATCTTGTGGCCGCAGGCCGGGCAGTTGGAGCCGGGCACGACCAGGTTGTAAGGCGTTTGTTCGACGACAGGAGTTTCGGTCCCGTTCAGTTCCCGGCACTCAGCCTGCCATCGGCGTTCCAGCATGCGTGGCAGGCGGTGTATGACGACGTTGAGGAAGCTGCCAACCACCAGCCCGAGCAGGGCGACGGTGACGTAATACAGCAGCGAGGGTTCTAGCGGCATGTGTGCTTTCGGCCTGGGGAGTGACGGGGATTCCGTTGGCGAGGGGTGGAGTGTTCGAAATCGGATGGGAGGAGGCGACAACCGTCCTTTCGTTGCGTCAAACGACCGAGCCGAGTTTGAAGATCGGCAGGTACATGGCGATGACCAGGCCACCCACGATTACGCCTAGAATTACCATGATCAGAGGTTCGAGCAGGCTGGACAGACCGTCGACCATGACGTCTACCTCCTCCTCGTAGAAATCGGCGACTTTGGATAGCATTTGATCCAGCGAGCCGGCTTCTTCTCCGATCGCCACCATCTGCAGTGCCATGTTCGGGAACAGGCTGGTGAACTGTCGCATGGACTGGCGTAGTTGCGAGCCGGCGGAGGTGTCCTCACGCATTTTCATCGTTGCTTCGGCGTAACTCATGTTGCCGGTGGCGCCGGCAACCGATTCCAGCGCTTCGACCAGCGGTACGCCGGCCGCGAACATGGTGGCAAGCGTGCGCGCGAAGCGAGCGATAGCCGATTTGGCTAGAAGCGTGCCGAAGATCGGAATGCGCAGGATCCAGCGGTCGATCTGGCGGTGAAACGCGGTCGAGGTCTTATAGGCGCGGGCGAATAGCCATCCACTGGCGCCTATGGCGGCAAAAATGACATACCACCATTTCTGGAAAATATTGGAGAGGTGGATCACGAACAGGGTGAACGCGGGTAGGGAGGCACCGAAACCCTGAAACAGCTTTTGGAATTGCGGTACCACGAAAATCAGCAGGATGGCCGATACGATGAAGGCGACCACCACCACGGCTGCGGGATACATTAGCGCTTTCTTGATCTTGGCTTTGATCGCCTCGGTCTTTTCCTTGTAGGTCGCGATCTTGTCGAGCAGGGTTTCCAGAGAGCCGGATTGTTCGCCGGCGCGGACCAGATTGACGAACAGTTCGTCGAACTGGTCCGGATGCTTGGCCAGAGCGTCGGCCAGATTGTTGCCGCCTTCGACCTCGCCCTTGATATTGAACACCATGGTTTGCATGGAAGGTTTTTCATGCCCCTGGCCGATGATGTCCAGCGCCTGCACCAGCGGTACGCCAGCACTCATCATGGTCGCCAGCTGGCGCGCGAAGACGGCAATGTCCTTGCCATTGATTTTCTTGCCGCCGCCGAACAGCGGTTTTGGTTTCTTGCGAACCCGGACCGGGTTGATGCCCTGGCGGCGCAGATCGGCTTTGAGCAACGCTTCGCTCATCGCCTCGTTTTCACCTTTGATGCGGATGCCCTTCCTGTCCACGCCTTCCCAGGTGAAGATCGTTTTGCTCGGTGCTTTCGCGGCCATGACGGTCTCTTTGGTCTTAAAGGTTATCTGCGGCCCGTGAGTGCAGTGCGCGAGTCCCTAATCGTTGTGGCTATCGTAACATCAGGTAGGAGTTCAGTCCTTTGTAACGCGATTGAGTTCGTCCAGACTGGTCAACCCGTCGCGGACCTTGCGTAGTCCCGATTGGCGCAAGTCGGGAATTCCTTCGCGTTCGGCTTGTTCGGCGAGCACGATGGCGTTGCCGCCCTCCATGATCAGCCTGCCCATGTCTTCGGAGATGGGCATGACCTGATAGATGCCCATGCGACCCTTGTAACCGCCGCTGCATTTGTTGCAGCCGTCGAGATTGGGCTTGTAAATGGTGAGTCCGCGGGCCTCTTCCGGCGTAAACCCCTCTTCGACCAGGGCTTCCTCGGGAATCTCGTGCGCCTGCTTGCAACTGGGGCACAGGCGTCGAGCGAGGCGCTGCGCGATGATCAGCGACACCGAGTTGGCAATGTTGTAGGTCGGCACGCCCATGTTCATCAGGCGGGTCAACGTCTGTGGGGCGTCGTTGGTATGTAGGGTCGAGAGCACCAAATGGCCGGTCTGAGCGGCCTTGATGGCGATCTCGGCGGTTTCCAGGTCGCGAATCTCGCCGACCATCACCACGTCGGGATCCTGGCGTAGGAAGGAGCGCAGCGCCTCGGCGAAGGTCAAGCCGACCTTCGGGTTTACGTTGACCTGATTGACCCCCGGCATGTTGATTTCCGCTGGATCCTCAGCGGTAGAGATGTTGCGATCCTCGGTATTGAGAATGCCCAGGCCGGTATAGAGCGTGACGGTCTTGCCGCTGCCAGTCGGGCCTGTGACTAGGATCATGCCGTAGGGTTTCTTGAGCGTCTCGAGATATACCTCCTTCTGCTCCTCTTCGAACCCGAGGCCTTCCACGCCAATCTGCGCGGAGGTCGGATCGAGGATGCGCAGCACGATCTTTTCGCCGAACAGCGTTGGCAGCGTATTGACGCGGAAGTCGATTGAGCGGTTCTTGCTGATCTGCAGCTTGATGCGACCGTCCTGCGGCTTGCGCCGCTCGACCACGTCCATGCGCGACATGACCTTGATGCGAGACGCTAAGCGTGCCGCCATGGCGACCGGCGGACGGCCTACTTCATGTAGCATGCCGTCGATACGCAGCCTTAGCCGGAAATACTTCTCGTAGGGCTCGAAATGGATGTCGGAAGCGCCACGCTTGATCGCGTCGAGCAGGACTTTGTTGACGTAGCGCACGACCGGCGCATCGTCGGCTTCCGAGCCGGTGGTGACCTGCTGTTCCTGGGCGTCGTCGGCTATCTCAAGATTGTCGAGTCCTTCGAGGTCGGAGTCGCCGATCAGGTCGTCCATCGCTGTGTCGACCGAACGTAGCGCTTCGTCTATGTACTGGTCTAGTTTGTCGTCTTCGACCAGTAGGGGCTCGGTCTGCACACCGGTGTTGAACTTGATCTCGTCGACCGCAGTGAGGTTCATCGGGTCGGAGATCGCCACGAACAGTCGGTTGCCGCGCTGGAACACCGGCAGCGCGCGGCTTTGGCGCACCATTTTCTCGTTGATCAGGCTTTTCGGGAGCAGTTCGGGGTCGAGCGCAGCAAGATCCAGCAGCGGAATGCCGAATTCCTGAGACGCGGCCTGAGCTACCTGAGCGGCAGTCAGATGACCTTGCTTGGTCAGCAGGCTGACCAAAGGAATGCGCTTGTGCTGGGACTCTTCCTGGAGGCTGACGGCTTCGGCCTCCTGCAGTAGTCCGGCAGTCACCAAATGGCGCGCGAGGCCGCTGAGCCTCAGCCGCGTCGCGGGCGTAGACATCGTATTGGAACTCCCGAGCAGTGCTGTATTCTTAAACCCAATACAGTCAGCATGTTAGTCAATACGGCTATAAAGTCAATTCAAGCGGTGTGCGGTTGGCCGGTTCGGCGCCGGTAGGGGGTAAGCGTAGCGCATTGACTATTTATTCCCGAATCGAGGCGTGATCTATCCCACGAAACGGGCGTATTGGGCGACAGCTTGTGTCAAGATACGGCTGATGGCGTCAGCTTTCACCATAACATGCCATGATATCGCCGATGTTGCCTCAACAAACTGCATTAAGCGCCGCACCAGGCCAGCCTTTGCATGGCTCTGTCGACTATCTGTCCTACTGCGTCAGTCTGAGCCATCAGGAGCCGCTGCATTGAAGCTCTGGCTTCGCCGCCTGCTTGCCTGGCGCCTCGGTAAACTGGCCAAAGGTACGTTCGCCATGACAGCCGGCTTGGGTTTGCGCACCGTGGCGCAGGGTGTCGTTTTCCTTATTGTTGCCCGCGTACTCGGCGTCGAGCTTTATGGCGCCTATGCTGCCGTCCTCGCTCTGGCCATGGCCGTTGGAGTTTTCGGCGGTGTCGGCGTGCCCATGATCATGTTGCGCGATACGGCTCGAGATCCCGCTGTATTTGCCGAAAGTTGGGGACGCACGCTCGCTGCGCTGCTGGTTACAGTGCCGATCCTGTTTGCTACTTATCTTCTGCTAGCATGGGTAATATTGCCTAACCGGATTGGTTGGGTGGCGACTATTTGCATCGGCGCAGCGGAAATTCTCTCCGCGCCTCTTACGCTGGCGGCCGTGCGGGCGTATCAAGGACACGAACGCATTGGCCGTGCGGCGCGTATGGTGCTTGCCCCTATCCTGCCGCGGCTTGCTGTCGCCTTGATCTTGCCGCTGGCCCTTCTGTTGCCGGCATCGGCGCGTCTGTCGGTGTGGGCGGCGGCATACCTGCTCGCAGCCGCTGTCTCAACAAGCTATGCGCTTTGGCTGCTGCGGCACGACTTTGGTTTAGGTGTTGAACTTAGTTGGCACGGGCTCGCTCGGGCCGCGCGCGAGGGTTGGCCATTTTCGGTCGGGGGCGCGGCGCAGAAAGTATACATAGACATCGATAAAATCATGCTCGCGCGCCTGGCCACCTGGGAAGTGGCCGGTTGTCATGGTTGCCGCTCGCGGTTCTGCCGCGATCCCTTATGCAGCAGGTTCTGATTGGATCCGGTCAGCAAAGGGTATTGGCACTCATTTTGACTTTGGGTGCAATCACCAATGTGTTGATAAACCTTTGGGCGATTCCCCGCTGGGGCTGGCGAGGTGCGGTTGGGGCAACATATGCGGCCGAAGCGGTAATGGCGGCCATTCCCCTGATGATGCTCTTGAATGCTAGCATTATACGCGCAGCTGCAGATTAATATTATTTGTTGTTGCACTGTAGCGAGGGGGGGCTCAAGTGCTGCGGGTGGGGAGTAAAATGGAGTTTCCCCTATTCTTCTGTATATAAGAAATTTCCGCTAGACGCCTGCAGTCGACTGATTAGCATGACAAACTTTAAGCTATCACCTCGCATGCAACGCACTTCATGGATAGATGGGATAAAATCAATGACCAGAATTTATTCAAATCCTGATGACGTGGAAAAACCCCGCATCGATCGCGAAGCTGTAGGTTCTTTCTTTGACGAGCGGGCAAGGAAGGCAGCCGAGCTTGGTGCTATCCGTGCGGTTATCTACCAAGACAAGCATCCTGATCTTGCAGAAAGACGGAATGCATCCGAGAAAGCATCGCTAATGCCTCTACTCGACCTAGATGCTTCTCAGCGTGTTCTTGACGTAGGGTGTGGTACAGGGCGCTGGACTGGAGACATTTTAGCATCCGGTGCCTATTACCATGGAACTGACTCCAATGAGGGGCTTCTGTCCGTTGCGCGCAACCATTATAGGAATAGTGCCCGCTGTCGTTTTTCAGTCGCTCCCATTGAAGCGCTTACATTACAGTCTATTCAGGAGAATAAACCTTTCGATCGGATTCTGTGTGCGGGGGTGCTGATTTATCTCAACGATGAAGAGGTGCTGGAGGGCTTGCGGTCCATGATGGAGATGCTTTCGTCAACTGGCCGCCTCTTACTGCGCGAACCGATGGGGGTGGATTCACGCCTGACCATTAAAAGACATTATTCTGCTGACCTTGATCAAGTTTATAACGCCATTTATCGCACTGAATCAGAACTAGAATCCATGGTGATTTCAGTGTTTATAGACACTAGATTTTCAATTACTGGAAAAGGCAATGTTTATGAGGATCCTTCGCTCAATAACCGTACAGACACGCGACAAAGATGGCTTCTCCTGGAGCGTAGGGCATGAATACGGCGTATTGCTTTGACCTGGATGGTACGGTTACGACAACAGAAATTCTTCCCTGTATAGCATCAGAGCTTGACGTAACAGATGAAATCGCGACCCTTACGCGCCTAACAATGGATGGACACATCCCGTTTGCGGATTCAATGCGACTACGTTGTCTAATTCTAGGGCAAGTGGGTGCTGAACGAGTTAATGAAGTCGTACGATCTGTCCCCTTAGACCCGCAGATTGTTGATTTTATACATTCAAACGCGGATCGATGCTTCATCATCACGGGAAACCTGGATGTCTGGCTTCAGCCTCTTATGCAGGAATTGCCTTGCTACTGGTTTTGTTCTAAAGGAACTATTGCCGAAGGACGCTTGAAACTCGACTATATTATTGATAAAGGAGCGACATTGTCCGCCCTGCACACCACTCATAACTTCGATCGCTATGTGGCCGTGGGTGATGGTGCCAACGACCAAAATATGCTGGCAGCGGCCGATGTCGGTATTGCTTATGGGGGGGTGCATGCTGCAGCGCTCGCCACCATCAATGAAGCTCAATTTATTGTCAATTCGTCAGGTACGTTATGCAATCTATTGAAGGGGCTGTGATCGCTTGCGCCGGGCTAGGTTCCAGACTTGGGATGGGTCTGCCTAAATGCATGATCGAAGTTGATGGGCAGACAATTCTGTCTCGACTTGTTCGTGCGCTACGTCCCCATGTACCCAGAATCCATATCGTAGTAGGTTACCGAGAGGATATCGTCACTGAATATTGCTCGCGTTATTACCGGGACGTGGTGTTGGTGAGGAACCCTGACTTCAGGAGTACAAACACCGCCCATAGCTTACGCTTGGGAAGCGTCGGGTTCAGCAACAAAGTCCTTTATCTGGATGGCGATCTCATCATAAATGAAGAATCGCTGACACGATTCATCGAAAATTCAGTCAAGATGCGTTTTCTTATTGGGATTACACCTGCAAAATCGAGTCAAGCGGTTTTCGTTAGTACACAACAGAACGAAAACGGAGATTCAATAGAGCTGAAGGCATTTCACCGAAGCCCTTCAGCAAAGTATGAATGGGCAAATGTTTTTTCGGGTCCGCCAAACATTTTGAGGGATGGATCAGGTTATGTTTTCGAAAGCCTACAATCCATACTCCCGGCTCGTGCGCAGGAGCTGCAATTATTTGAAGTCGATACCTCCGAAGATTTGGAACGCGCGATAGCTGGACTGTCAGTAAAGAAATGAGCCCTAAATTGGCGCGCAGAAAATGACTCAAAGATTAACTCGCGTTCTTATCTTATTGCAGCGCTCTGAGGCATGGGAAAATATAGCCTCCGTTTGGGAGGCCCTTTCCTCTCGACCGAGATTTGAACCAGTCGTATTGATCACCCCGTACAACGCTGAGGACAAAGTAACTAGCACGCGTTCGGAGGAAAAAATACGCTTGTTACTGCAATCGAAAAATGTCAGCTTTGAAGAATGGCGCGAAGGCTGGATCTTAGATAAGGGTAAATTCGATGCAGTTATTATCAATCATCCCTATGACCGCGAGCGACCGACTGGTTTGCATTTCAAGCAGCTAGCCGCAACTATCCCCATCACTATCTACATTCCATACGGTCTGTCCATGGGAGGGGGGAGGAAAAACCTTCGACTTCAATTTGCGCAACGAACCCAGGTTGGCGCAAGCGCTGTGATAGCGCGCTCGCATTGGGAGAAAAGAATGTATGCGATGCACTGTCCCGCAGGTGATGCACATGTGCATGTGCTAGGCCATCCCCGTTTCGATGTACTGCTCAAGCACCTAAACACGGCTGCCTCGCCAAATGAGCTATGCGACAGAATAGGTGCACGCATGGTCGTGCTCTGGAACTCCCATTTCAGTTTTTCACCGTCTTATTCGCAGTCATTGAATTTCTCTACCTTCGATTTGATCGGGCCGGAATTGTTTGAATTTGCCAAAAGTTATCAGGATAACTTTTGTCTTCTTTGGCGCCCCCACCCGGGGCTGTTCCCGGTCCTCGCCCGCGAGGGTATCTTGACTTATAGCGAAATCGATCAATTGCGTCAGGAGTTGGTGCATGTCGGGATCGTGCTAGATGAAAGCCCCAGCCACCTACCGGCATTTGAGATTTCCGATGCACTTTTTACCGATGTAGGATCATTCCTTCTCGAATACTTGGCTACAGGCAAGCCGATTCTTGCGCTACATAACCCTGATGGCGAACCCTTAAATGAGGAGTCCAGCGCCTTGGTCCGGCACTACGCACAGGCATCCAGTCCGGAAGAGGTTCTGCAGTTCATTGACGATCTCGCTACAGGTGATCACGAATTGCCAGACCCCACAACCGCACTTGAGGAACACTTGCCTTATATGGATGGCCATGCGGGTGAACGGGTCGCAGACTTACTGGAAAAGCTCACAGCGAAGGTTGCCGCCACCGATCACGCGGTGGGTGAAGAAACTGCTTCAAGATGGACAAACAAGCCACAAAGGCACATCCCGAAAAGAGTCAGTAACTGGGGGCGGAACAAACCTATAGGTACATATCAAACCCACACCCCGGTACTCGATAAGCTCATTGAGAACCTGCGAGAAATACGTATTAAGAAGGAGTTCGAGCCGGGGTGGAGAAAAACACTAAAACGTGTTGTAAACACGGTACAGCTCTATCTGGGGGAGGCCGTAAAACACCAACCGGTGCTCATCTCCCTGGCTAGGTACTTGCGCATCTGCATTAAGAAATAGGTTAATACAAAACGATGCAGAAATTGTGCGATTATTCTGATTCTATCAGTGCGGTTTGATACTGTTCGACATAGCGATCGAGCATCATATTCAGGTCGAATTGGCTTTCAACGTGTCGCCTCGACGCCCCTCTCATGCTGTGCCATAAGTCGAGATTTTTCGCTAGCCGCCTTGCTGCGCTGGTGAAGGTGTAGACATCATCTTGTGAGCATAGTAGGCCTGTTATACCATCATCAATGACTTCTGGTAGCGCCGCCACTTTTGTTGCGATTACAGGTGTCCCGCTAGCCTGTGCTTCTAGAGCTACCAACCCGAATCCTTCGACTCTTGATGGAAATATTAGGGCGTCTGCTTCTCGATAGACGGCGGCCAGTTGCGCTGGCTCGCTGAATCGCCCGAGGCAGCGGCTGTTGGCGGGGAGTGTATGGCGCTTGTGTAATTTCTTGCGATCGGCCGTGTAGCAGAGTTCGAATTCCGTTCCCAGCATTTCCATGATGGGCGCTAGTAAATCCACGCCTTTCAGGTGCGACCAGTTCCCAACATAGAGCAAGCGAAAGGGCTTGTGCGGTGCGATGCGCTCGACGGGTTGGAAGGGGCCGCTCAGGTCTATGGCGTTAGGAATGACGGCGATGTCTTGTCGATTGAACGCGGTCGAGGTTTGCTGCGCGGTGTAGCGGCTGACAGCTACGATCCGATCCGCGATGCTCAGTGTGTTCGCTTCAATTTTATATATCCAATATCGGTGATAGAGGGTCTGGGCGCGGCTTTTATATGAGGTTAGTGTCGGATCGTGGACGCAGCCATGAACTGTGGCGACGACAGGTAGAGTCAAAGGTAGGAAGCGTCGCGGGAGCCCGCTGTTGACGTGAACAATATTGGCCCATTCGGGCGGCTGCGGCTTGGCGACGGTCCAAGGCGCATATTCGGCGCGATGTGGCAGCCAGCTGATTTCCGCTCTGATGCCGCGCCGCCGCAAACCTTCGGCGAGACGCTCGGTGAAAACGTCTGTACCGCTACCGGCGCGAATTGCAGGGAACCAGACGGCGGGCCGAGGTGGGGTGGAGGTCATGTGCGGTTCAGTTTGTAGATCAGCGTTGGGTTGATCGCAGCGAGTCGATCAAGCCATGCATTGGGAAGTGCGGCGCTGGCTTTGGCGATCAGCCCTTTGCTTCCCTCGATATTAAGCGTTTCGCGCAGAGCGTGGGTGGAGAGATATTCGTAGGCGAAACCACTGTCGGTTAGCATGCACTCTAGCTGCCTTAAACTGGGCGGATTGCAATCGTATTCATTGCCTCGGCGCATCGCGCGCAGATAGGGTGTACGCCAGGACTTTGGCAGCCAACTTAGGAAGGCAAGTCGGTAGTGTGGCTCGACTAGCATCCATCGGTTGGGGGCGGCGAGATAGCCGATACCGGTGTGACGCATGACGCGCCGAACTTCGCTGAGATGATGGCGTTGCGCCGCTTCGTCGCCCACATGTTCGATAACGTGGTTGCTGATGACTAAGTCGAAATGCTCATTCGGAAAAGGCAGCATAGTGTCGGAAACTAGCTGAAAATCGAAGGTGTCGCGCAGCAGGCGTTGGTCGAGTACATCTACTGCTGTAACAATGCAGTTGAGCGTTTCGTGGGTGGCGAAGTAATGAGCGATGCCACCGGAGCCGGTGCCGATTTCGAGTAGTTTGATCGGTTGTTGGAGATCGGCAAGGTCAAGCAGACGTTCGATCTTTAGGCCTTTCAAGCGCCGTGAAGGTAGATCGAGTACAGCATGCGGTTGGCGCATTGATGATTGTTGTGTCATGGGCTTTCGACTTCGCTACGCTGACATAGGTGAATGAGCCGTCGACCGAAGTTGGGCCAAGCGAATTTAGCAGCGAAGGTTCGCGCGGTATTTGCCCAGGCGGATCTCTCGGGGGGCGTAACGGCGAGTAGAGCAATGACGTTTTGCGCGAACGCGGCCATATCTCCAGGGGAAACAAGGTTTCCGGAATGACGATTCTTGATCGCGTCTACGACTCCGCCGACAGCGAAGGCCACTGTGGGTAGGCCATGAGCAGCGGCCTCAATGGCAACCATGCCGAAACCCTCGTGGTCGTTAGGCAAGTCTTGGACGGGAAATATCAAAACATCTGCGGCAAAATAGGCGGCTTGCAACGAAGCGTCGTCTACATCATGCAGGAATAAAAGCTTGTCTTGAAGTTTTTTGTCGGTCAACGCTTGTTGTATGCGTTGTCGCTCACCAGTCTGATGGTGCAAGGCCTGCGTAGGTTCGTCGCCAATGACGATGACTTTGGCTGTGGGATGCCGGTCAACAATGATCGGCAAGATGTTTTGCACGAATGCCGCCAGTCCCTTGCGGGTGGTGATGCGCCCGACGTAAAGCATCAGTGGTGCGTCGCCGAGCGCGTGGCGTGCACGGAATTCGGTTCCTAGCTTGTCGGCCTGGCTGGTGTCGGGCAGCGCGACGCCGGGGTGGAGGATGGCGATGCGCTCGGAATCGATGCCCGCTTCGATGGCCAGTTGTTGGGTGAAGTGGCTGTTGACCAGCACGCGATCGCAGCGGCGCTGGAACGGGCGCCAGAGCAAACGGTAGATCGGATGGCGCGCTTCGATGTCGAGGCCGTGCAGATAGCTGATGCAGCGCGCGCCGGTGAGTCGGGCGGCAAGCCAGGCGAAGGGAGCGGTCAGCCCGCTGCCGGCGAAGACGAGCGTGGGGCGCAGGCGGAGGGCCTGTCCGATCGCTGCCAGCTTGGTTCGCAGCAGGTAGCGGAACATCGGCTTGAGCGGGATTTCGGTGGCGTTAACGTCGGCCGGCAGGTGGCGCGCGCAACCTCCCGGGCCGATGACATGAACCCGATAGTCGGCGCGCAGTTCGTCGACGATGTGCCAAACGAGTCGTTCCATGCCGCCGATCAGGGGCGGCAGGTTGCGGGTGATCACCAGCGCTACGGGACGCTCGGCCGAGGCTGTCATGCCGTCGGTACCTCAACGATCCGTATCGCGCCGCCGCGGCACATGGCGCAGCTCGGTGTTGGCGTACATGAGGTTGGCGATTTGTTCAGAAATCAGGCCCATGAGAAAAATCAGCGCGCTGGCCGTGAACAGCAGCAGGCTCATGTTGGTGAAGCGCCCGGATTCGATGAAGGTCCAGAGATAGCGGATCAAGCCCAGTAGGGCGAACGCGAAGCTGGCCGGGGCGAAGACCTTCAGCGGCGAATACAGCGTGCCGATTTTGAAGATGATGAGCACGAAGCGCAGCCCGTCGCGCAGGGGGCGGATATGGCTCTTGCCGCTGCGTGCTTGGGCCTGGATCGGCAGATAGCCGACGGCGTAACCGGCGCGGAAGAAGGCCATGGTGCTGGTCGTGGGGTAGGAAAAGCCGTTGGGCAGCAGATAGAGGAACTGGCGGAACTTGTCGGCGCGCACCACGCGGAAACCCGAGGTGAGATCAGCTACTTTGTGGTTGGTGACCCAACTGGCCAGGCGGTTGTAGAAGGT
>NZ_JARRQY010000044.1:0-33504 GCF_037381185.1 Acidihalobacter sp. | reverse complement strand
CCTTCCGACGATTGTTGCTGGGTACATGGCGCGGCGTATCGACCTCATGACGGTCGCGAACCTATACGGAGGAGCGATCATCTTGTTGGCTCTTGCGGGACTCGGGTTGGAATTTCTGCGTTTGCGCGGGGTAAAGCCGACCGAAGAAGGTGCTGGCACCTGATATCGGGAAGATCGAGCTTTGCTCGAATATTTGGGAGCGGGAGAAACGTGACGGGTTAAGGACAACAGAATCCAGGAATCCTGGCAAAACGCCGATGCATGACGGGTTGTCGCTTTCCCCGACGGCGGATTGACGTCGAAGCCAACCGCATCGAGGTGACGACATGGCCCGATCTGCCGATCCCGGTCTCTACCGCATTCCCCGCGAACAGGGCGACATGACCCGCGTGGTCTGGCCCGCCTTCGGGCTGTTCTTCCTGATCACCCTGGCGTCCTTCTGGCTGGTCACGCAGTGGGCCGCCTGGCGCTTCGGCTACTCGCCGGCGCTGGGACGGCCGATGGCCGGACATGTCTACGCGCCGTGGGAGATCGTGATCTGGTCGCTGCGCTACGACTCGCCGGCGTTCGGAGCGCATGCGCTTTGGGTGTTCACGCGCGCGCATGCCGGCATGGGCGTCGGCGGGCTGCTGGCGCTGATCTTGCCGGTGGCCTACGTCTACCGGCGCACGAGGCGCCTCGCGCAGGGACGCAACGATCTGCACGGATCGGCGCACTGGGCGAGTGCCGAAGAGGTGAAGGCGAGCGGACTGCTGCCGGACGCGGGGAACCGCGGCGGAGTGTATCTGGGTGCCTGGGAAGAGCGCCCGGGCGAGGAGCGCTCGCAGGTGTACCTGCGCCATAAGGGGCCGGAACACGTCATGGTGTTCGCGCCCACGCGCTCGGGCAAGGGCGTGGGCATCGTCATCCCCACGCTGCTGTCGTGGGACGAGTCGGTGCTGGTGCACGACATCAAGGGCGAGAATTGGCACCTCACCGCGGGCTACCGGCGCGCGCTCGGCCAGCGCGCCGTCAAGTTCGATCCCGCCAGTCCGGCGACGCCCGGCGCGGTGCGCTTCAACCCCCTGGACGAGATCCGCCGCGACGGCAACATCGTCAAGGACGTGCAGAACATCGCCACCATGATCGTCGACCCCGGCGGCGGCGGGCTCAACGACCACTGGGCCAAGACCGGGTTCGACCTGCTGACCGGCGTGGTGCTCTACGTGCTGCTCGCCGACGACCTGCAGGATGCGCAGCGCAACCTGCCCACCGTGCAGGCCATTCTCTCCGACGGCGGCCCCGTGCGCGAGCGCGCCGAGCGCGAAGCGCAGGAACAGGCCGAGGCCGCCGCCTCGCAGGCGCTGGAGGAAGGCCGGCAGGCCAGGCCGGCGAAGCCGCCGACGGGCTTCCAGGCGGTGATCGCCTACATCCGCGAGACGGCCAGCGGGCAGCTCGAAAGCCGACCCCTTGAGCACTGGCGGGAGATCGGCTGGCGGACGGTCGCGCAGGCGGCTCAGTCGTTCCTGAACAAGGCGCCGAACGAGGCCTCCGGCGTGCTGTCCACGGCGTTGAGCTTCCTCTCGCTCTACCGCGATCCGGTGGTCGCGCAGAACGTGGCGGTATCCGACCTGAGCCTGCCGTCGCTCATGGAGACGCCGACCAGCCTCTACCTGGTGGTACCGCCCTCGGACAAGGACCGCCTGAAGCCGCTCATCCGCCTGGTCGTGAACCAGGTGGTGCGCCGGCTCACCGAGCGCATGGACTTCGACGGCAACGGCCAGGGCCGCAGCATCTATCCGCACCGCCTGCTGCTGCTCATCGACGAGTTCCCGAGCCTGGGCAAGCTCGACGTGTTCGCCGAGTCGCTCGCCTTCATCGCCGGCTACGGGCTGAAGGCCCTGCTGATCGTGCAGGACCTGGCCCAGCTCTACGCGGCATACGGGCGCGAGGAATCGGTCGTCTCCAACTGCCACGTGCGCGTGGCCTATGCGCCCAACAAGGTCGAGACCGCCGAGGAGCTGTCAAAGATGGCCGGCCAGGCCACCGTCTCGCACACCCAGCGCCAGTACTCGGGCGGGCGTTTCGCGGTGGTGCTCGGGCACGTCAACACCAACGAGCAGATCGTGCAGCGTCCGCTGCTCACCGCGGACGAGGCCATGCGCCTGCCGGAGACCGACGAGCTGGTGTTCGTCGCAGGCCATGCGCCGATCCTGGCGAGGAAGATCAGATACTACCGGGACGAGGGGTTCAAAAAACGCCTGCTGCCGGCGCCCGGGGCTGCAGACACGGAGAGCGTGGCGTGAGCGGGAAGCCGTGGTGGTATAGGCTGCGCGTCCCGCTGGCGGTACTGGCCATAACGGCGTCCGGGTTCGAGGCTGCAAGGTTCGCCGGCTACCGCCTGAACCTCAGCCCCTCGGAGCCGGTCGGCGTCTGGCGCGTGCGTGCCGGCGCGGCGGCGGTCGGCGACTATGCGTACTTCTGCCCCCCGGTCGCGCTGAAGCGTTATCCGTTCCTGTTCAAGGGCGGCTGCCCCGGTGGTTCGATGCCCTTTCTCAAGAAGCTGGCCGCCGGCCCCGGCGCGCTGATCAGAGAGACGGCTGCCGGCGTATGGATCGACGGCAAACGGCTGCCGGCCAGCCGTCCCAGGATCGTATCCCTCGGCAGCGATCCGGTCCTCCTGCCGCACTGGCGCGGGGCCGTGCGTCTGCAGGCCGGGCAGTTCTGGGCCTATGGTTCGGGCGATCCCGCGCAGTCGTTCGACTCGCGCTACTGGGGGCCGCTTTCGGCTACGCGCATCGAGGGCGTCGCCTGGCCGGTATGGACCGTCTCCTGGCCGGGAGAAACGGCTGCCTCACGCAACAACGACGACAACACGAAGGAATCACGATGAGCCCAGAAGACGTTCTGCAGCGCTACCGCGCTTTCGACTATGCCATCCGCTACCTGGCGCCGAGCGTGCCGCCTTCCGACAGGAAGGAACCGGATACCGTGTTCGCCCTCGAGGTGGGACCGGAAGAGCTGGCCAAGGATGCCCGCGGACGGCCGCTGCTGTTCCCGACCGAGGCCGCGGCGTTCCAGTGGCGGCAGCTGGGTGGCGATAGCGGGCCTGTGCTGGCGTTCGGTCCTGCGGGCGGAGATACGGATGAAGAACACGCGTTCGACGCCGGCGAGCTGACCGCCTACGCCGAGCCGTGGAGCGAAGCGTGAACGCCATGCAGGATCAGTTCCGCGACCGCCAGCGCGAGGCGCTGCGCCGCCAGCTCGGCGCGGAGCTGCTGGGGTGGCTGGAAGACGAGAGCATCGTCGAGATCATGCTCAACCCCGACGGCAGACTGTGGGTAGACGTGCTGGGGGAGGGCATGCAGTGCCGCGGGCGCATGGATGCGGTGCGAGGCCAAATGGTGATGGACACGGTTGCGGCGATGCTCGACCGCGTGGTGACGGAGAATGAGCCAGTCCTCGAAGGCGAGCTGCCGCTGGACGGCTCGCGGTTCGAGGGGCTGGTGCCGCCTCTGGTAGAACGCCCCGCGTTCGCGATCCGCAAGAAGGCCTCGCTGGTGTTCACGCTGGAGGATTACGTGCGCCAGGGTGCGATGACAGCAGATCACCAGAATCTGCTACGTCAGGCGGTGCGCGAGCGCAGAAACATCCTGGTGTGCGGCGGAACCGGCACCGGCAAGACCACGCTCACCAATGCGCTGCTTCATGCCATGGCCGAAGAGACGCCGGAGCACCGCATCGTCATCATCGAGGACACGCGCGAGCTGCAGTGCTCGGCGGAGAACGCAGTGTTTCTGCGCACTTCGGAAACCATCGACATGACCCGCCTGCTGCGCGCGACGATGCGCCTACGTCCGGACCGTATCCTGGTCGGCGAGGTCCGCGGAGGCGAGGCACTGGCGCTGCTCAAAGCCTGGAACACCGGACACCCCGGCGGCGTGGGAACCGTGCACGCCAACGATGCGGGTGCGGCGCTGGTTCGTCTTGGACAGCTCATTCAGGAGGCAGGCGTGCCTCCGGTGCCGGAGCTGATCGCCGAGGCCGTCGACCTGGTGGTGAGCATTAAACGGACGCCGCAGGGACGGCGGATTGAAGAGGTTATGAGGGTGAAAGGAGGCAATTAGTATTGTGAGCAATCTTACACATTCACTAAAAAACAGTAAAAAAGAATGGGCGATGTTGCGTTTTTACTATTTATTTGATCAGGATAAATGTGGAAGTATATTTCGCGGACAGAGCTAATTTGTGAGTGGGTGATTTGTGAATATTTTTTTATACTTTGCAACCGTATTTATATGGGGTTCTACATGGCTAGGAATACACTATCAATTGGGTAATGTTGATCCGGCTGCTTCACTGTTTTATCGGTTCATGATTGCGGCGTTAATAATGGTATTTGTAAGCCTATTTAGGAGAGAAAATTTAGTCTATACAGCTCGCCAGAATGTTTTATTTGCGTCGCAAGGAGTCTTTTTATTTTCATTAAACTATTGGTTCATATATCAGGGAACAACGGTTCTTGATAGTGGTCTTGTAGCATTACTGTTCTCTACTATAGCGATAATGAATATTATAAATGGGAAGTTTATTTTGCGTAAACAGATTGATTTTGTTTCTCTTCTAGGCGCAGTAATAGGTCTTATAGGCATTGGCGTTGTCTTTATTCCAGGTATAAATAAACTGTCTAATATACACGAACTTGGCGCCGTGGCTCTTTGTCTAATAGGCACATATTTGTCATCCCTTGGGAATATAATGTCAGGAATAAATCAGTCTAAGGGGGTAAGTGTTATAGCGAGTAATACTTTTTCAATGATTTATGCTGCCCTATTATTAGGAGTTTTCTGCGTAGCAAAAGGTACCCAATTTAATTTTGATTATTCATTTACTTATATAGGATCGTTGTTCTATTTGGCCATATTTGGTTCTGTACTTGCATTCTATTTCTACTTGACATTACTGGGCCGCATAGGGGCTGATCGAGCAGTTTATGCGATGTTGGTATTTCCTCTTGTCGCATTAATATTGTCTAGTGTATTCGAGGGATTAAATCTGTCGCCCAATATTGTTATTGGATTTTCCATCGTAATGGCCGGTAATTTTCTGATTTTGCTAAAACCGATAAATGTTGATGCATTGTACTCTCGCTTAATGAGGTGTAAGAAAACCGATTCACATGAAGCCTAATTTAAAATAGGAGAGAGCAGGTATGCAAGCGACTGAAACCGGACAAAATCAAAGTGAAATGATGCCGATGATGACCTGCTCACCTAGGATTGGAACATTGGGTCCGATTGGCACGAGCAGTGAGCAAGCAGCGTTGTTTTATTCTAAAACAATCTTGCCATGGTATCTGAAATCCTCGATACACCTTTTCCCCACATTTGAGGAAGTGCTCGAGAGTTTGTTGAGCGAAAAAATAAATGAATGCGTGGTTCCTCATGCATTTAAAAACATTAATATTTTTTATATAAATAAGCATACCAATTTGCATGCCATATTCAGGTTTTCAACACCTGAATATGGACTTGCGTACTCGAAAGGAAAGCGGCCAAAATTTGACGATCACGTCAGAATAGCTACTCACCACGCTCCACGACATTTGGCTGATGATAGGACTTTAGTGCCTTGGGAAAAAATAACTATAGTTGATGCTCCATCCACGTCGATTGCTGCAAAAATGTTGGTTGATGGTGATTGTGATCTTGCCATTACTAATGCTTCTGCGCTTTCTAATTATGGCGATGATGTTGAATTCTTATCGTCTTTTGGGCAGATAGATATGGGGTGGTCTGTGTTTACTAAGAGGAGTTTGAAATGAGCCGGTTTTTTCCTGAGCCCTCCCATCTTGAATTGCACCCTGGTGTTACATCGAAGCTATTCGACATTCGAGATGAGAAAGATACCAAGATCATGATAAGTACTTTGGAGCCAGGAGCGGTCGTTCCGAGGCATTCGCATAATGAAATACAGTTCGGAATGGTTCTAGAAGGAAGCATGGAAGTTGAAGTTGGTGGCCATCGCCGTATTTTGGAGGCACGCAAGAATGGGTACGTAGCAACGAGTAACGTCGAGCACAGTGCCATCAATAAATCTGGTCAGGTTATAAAAACAGTTGACTTTAAGATTGATTGCAATGATGTTGATGAGCAATTTCTAAGCATTTTGGAGTTAACTCCATCTAAAACACTAAAATCAGGGATTGAATTTAAATTTTTTGTGACTCCGTGGTTTGAAATAATGCTTAGTACTATCCCAAAAGGAGGATTAATGCCATCCCATAAACATGAGAATATCCAGTTTGGTATTGCTGTGGATGGCTCCTATCAAATGAGGGTAGGTGAAGAGGAGCGAGATTTTGAATTCGGGGATGTCTATTACTCGCCTGAGCACACACGACATTCAGGTTTCAATCCACATGATAAAACTGCTTTTTCATTGAATATATTTGTTCCTCCGAGATACAACAAGCATCAATCAAAGTGAATTAATTTTATTTCTATTGAGCTAAATACCCACTAAATAACTACGTGGTAACGTAAAATGGAGCCATGGGGTATGACACCGCGGTGACCAACGCCGGGGTCGTCATCGATCTGCAAGGCGTTGCGCGTGGTGACCTCACGGCGATGATGGCGGCTTGGATGCCCGCGCAGAAAAAAATGGTTATCCGCGCTTGAAGGGAAACTTGTTTCTTATATGCGCTTTTGTGAACTCTTGATTCCATATATGCAATCAAAAGGTTTTGGCAGGATTATAAATATCGCAGGGATAAGTGGATCAGAACCTTCTGAAAGCCTTTTCGTGCCTGGAGTGATAAATGCTGCAATAGATAATTTCACCAAATCACTCGCAAATATATGTGGATCCCATGGGGTTACCGTTAATTGTATTAATCCTGGTTTTATTCGGTCGTCTAGATTCGATGATTATATGTCGCACGTATATTCAGAGAGGCAGCTGCGTGCTACTGAGGAATTGATTGAATTAATTCCACTAAAAAGATTGGGAACGCCTAATGATGTTGCATCTATTGCGTGCTTTATAGCGTCTACTCGAGCTTCGTATGTTAATGGTGCTTCTATCCCTGTGGACGGTGGATTTAGGAGGGGAATATAGCATGATGAAGGATGATGCATTCGAGTCGATTCTCTCGTTTAAGAATCAAGTTGTATTAATTACCGGAGGGGCTTCGGGAATAGGACGTGCTGCTGTTGAAATGTATGCAAAATCTGGTGCTAGTGTGGTTTTTGCCGATGTGAATGTTAAGCGCGCGATTGAAGTGGTGGAATCCGCACAAGAATTGATGTTGGATGTCCATTTTATTGAGGCGGATGTTTCGAGTGCAGTTGGATGCGAGGAGCTTGTCAACTTCGCGCATACAAAATATGGAAAAATCGACATTCTCTATAATAATGCAGGGATTGAGATTGCTGTGCCAATGTTTCGAATGACTGAAAATGATTACGATAAAATTTTTAATGTTAATGTTAAAAGCGTGTTTTTATGTTGTAAGGCAGTATTGCCTCATATGATGAATAGACGGCATGGTGTCATAATCAATACAGCATCAGTGGCTGCTGATCGAGCATGGCCGAACGATGTCGTGTATAGCGCTACAAAGGCTGCCATAAAGCTCATGACTCAGGGGATGGCCGTTGAATATGCGTCTTTTGGGATTCGCGTCAATTCTGTTGCACCCGGAGTTGTGGATACACCGATGACAGATTTTGCTTTAAAAGATCACCCTTGCCTCGAAATTGCTAAGCGAGAAAAAGGCTTGGTGCACCCCTTGGGCAGATTGGTTAGGCCAGAAGAAGTTGTGCGTGCGGCAATGTATCTAAGTTCTCCAGATTCCGCTTTCGTATCTGGTGTAATGTTGCCTATTGATGGGGCTCTTCTTGCTGGTTGAAATGTAGAAGTTATTTTGTTCCCGTCTGGGTTCTAAAAAACCTGCTTTAGGTATATTCGTATATGTGCGGAATAATTGGAGGTGTGGCGGAACGTAACCTTCAGGAAATTCTATTGGAAGGTCTTCGACACCTTGAATATCGAGGCTATGACTCGGCGGGTATGGCGGTAGTCAATGAAAGTGGTGAAATTCAGCGGCTCAGGTGTATTGGAAAAGTTTCTGCGCTGAGTAAAGTGCTAGCTGATACTCCTCTAGCCGGAAAGATTGGTATTGCGCACACGCGCTGGGCCACACATGGTTCGCCAACGGAAAACAACGCACATCCCCATCTTTCAAGTGATCGATTGGCGATCGTGCATAATGGCATAATCGAAAATCATGCTGTTTTACGTGAGCAATTGATCTGTAATGGGTACACTTTTTATACTGAAACCGATACTGAAGTGGCAGCCCACCGCATCGCGTATTATCTGGCGCAGGGTAGAGACCTGCTTCGTGCAGTGCAGGCAACTGTTGCCGAACTTGAAGGGGCATACGCATTGGCGGTGATTGACCGCAATGATACTGGCCGCGTTGTCGCATGTCGAAATGGTCCGCCACTAGTGATAGGGCATGGTATTGGTGAGAATTACATTGCTTCGGATAGGCAGGCGTTACAATCGGTAACGGCACGCTTTTCTCATCTAGAAAATGGGGAGGTTGTCGATCTTCGACGAAAAGGCTTTGATATTTATGATAGTAATGGACTGCTTGTTAATAGAAATATAGAAATGTCAGATTGGAGTGTTCAACAAATGATGAATGGGGAAAGCAAATCTGAATGAGCTATAATAATCTACGTTAGGGCTGTCCTAGCCAATCGGAAAGGATAATATGTGTTCTAATTTGTTGTATTTTATGGACTTGGCTTAGTTTTTCAACTATTTCAAGAATGCGTTGTGTGTCTTCCGCTTCTACATAAACAATCAAGTCTAGGTCGCCAGCAACCGAGTAGCATTTCTTAACCTCGGGAAATTGTAAAATATAAGGCGTCGCTTCCTCACATCTGCATTCATTTAGAGAAATATTTAAGATACATTTTGTGTTGACGGATTCTTCTCCTCCGAGCAGCAATCTATACCCTGCTATTACTCCGGTACTCTCTAGTCTCCTGATTCTGGCATCAACCGCCGTTCTCGAAAGGTTAACGCTTCTGGCAATTCGTGCTATAGGTTCCCTCGCATTTGAAGTGAGGATCTTTAAAATATTTTCATCGAACTGATCCAGTTTTCTCGTCATGGCTGCTGTTCATTCAATGGCATCCGAATACTGATGAAGCAAGCATTTTTTTGAGCTAATAATGCTTGCTGTCTTGCCTGACGCATTGCTATATCGTTCAACTGTCGGGGCATATGGCGTACTGTTGAGTGGCGCAGAGATGCTAGTGATTACTTCTAATCTATGATTTTTGTCAAAAAAGTTCATATTAAGATGCGTTTAGTCTGTATGATGCCTTAGCCTGATTGCAATACCTCCGGCGTGTCCCTGATGCGGCATATGCGAACGCCGCCTTGCAACCCCATCCAGTGCGGCTTGCGCGCGGTTGGGATCGGCGTCGCGGGGATCCAGACGAGTGCTCAGGGAGGCTGCAGATCCACCGCCTGAAAATCCGTCCGTAGCGCCTTTCGAGGCGACGCCCGTACCGACCGTTCGGCCGCCACTGCCTTCGATAGCGTTGCCCAGACCTGCCGACTGTCCATTCTCGGCCGTCCCGCCGAACGCCCGTACGCGGTTGGCGAGTCCGCCACCTGCGTGCCTTCGCCCATGCCCTGAACCGCTTTGGCGCCGAGCGCACTGGCGATGTCCTGGCCGCGGCGGGAGCCGATGCCGTGGAAAGCGTCGCGCGCAGCGCCGCCCAGCGCCGAGCCGGCGCCGGCCGCGGCAAGCCCGAATCCGCCCGTGCGCGCCAGCGTTCCGAGGCTGCCGCCGAACTTGGCGGCGCCGATCGTCGCGTTGGCCGTCTTCAAGGCCGTCGCGGCGCCCGCGGCACTACCGGCGATCCCGCCGCCGACGATACCGGCGACAGCGCCGCCCAATGCGCCGACGCTCATCGACGGCGATCCGTTCATGAGGCTGCCGGCAAGGCTCGGCACCATCCAGGCAAGGCCTGCAACGATGATCGAGCCGGCTCCCATCTGCAGGTACTGCAGCGGGCTGAACGAGGAGGACGAGGTGGCATCGATGGCTACCGTGAGCTGCTGACCGATATGCGTGGCCAGACCGACGATGAGGTACAGGATGAACAGTTTGACGCCGACCGAGACGGCATAGCCGATGTACTTCTCGGCGAAGGGCAGGGTCCAGCGGCTGCCTCCGAAGCCGAGCATCAGCGCACCGCCGCCGATGACGATGTAGCTCTCGACGGTGGTGATGAGCAGCTGCAGCGCGATGATGCCGAATGCGACGATCGCAAGCAGCGCGGCGATCAGGACGGTGATGTCGGCGCTGACGGCGCTGGCGATCTGCGTCATGCCGTAGCTCTGGTTGCCGAGCACGGTATACATCGCACTGGCGATGTTGAAACCCTGAGCGAACACCGCGGACGGGTTCAGGCTCGTCACGCCGTAGCTGCCGGACGCGCCGACCGCCTGACCGGTCTGCGTGAAGCTGTCGATGAGCGCCGGAATCCACGTCGGCGCCTCGACCAGCAGGGTCAGAAAGAAGCCGATGCTCATGATCTTGAGCATCGCGCCGGTGACGAGATCGTGGATCTCGCCGCCGCGCAGCGCGCGCGTGATGCCCCACCACACGAACTCGATGACGGCCAGACCCAGGAACAGGTGCTTGGCGTAGACCAGCGCCTGGCTCATCCAGCCGGACGTCGCGCTCTGGAACTGGTTCTGGATGTCGTTCAGGAACCCGGAGCCGGCCGCATGCGCGGCCGGAGCCAGGAGGGCTAGCGCCAACAGTGCGATCGGCAGCGGCGGTTTCGGTCTGCGCATGAGCTAGAACAGATCTTTGGTGTGCTTGGAGTTCTCGATGAAGCGCTTGTTCTGGGCGGCCGCCACGCTCATGCAGGATGCGCCCTGCTGAACCTTCAGGCTCTGGCTTGCGCACCACGCGCCCTCGGCCTTCATTTGCTGCGGATGCTTCAGATACCAGTTGGCAGTGTGTCCGCCGTAGGGTCCTTCGGCTTTTGCCGCAGGTTTGCCGGAACAGCCGGCCAGGGCGAGGGTCAGCAGCAATACGGGGAATGCCGGATGGCGATAGTTCATGTCGATGCTCCTGGTTAGAACAGATCCGGCGTCGTAGCCGAGTTCTTGATGAACTGCTCGACCTGGTTTTGCTCCTGGGCCTGCGTGTTCATCTGCGTCGCCTGGTACTGCATCTGCACGGACTGCGCCGTGGCGAGTTGCTGGCGCAGCAGCTGCAGCTGGTTCACCGTCATGCCGGCGATCTGGTTGCCGGCCTGGATCGCCTGCATGCGCCCGGTCGAAGTCTGGCTCAGGGATTCGATCTGATGCAGCGCCTGCTGGCGCGTCTGGAAGTCGGACAGGCTCAGGCCGATCGCCTTCAGCGCGCTGCCGACCTGGCTGTTGAAGCTGGTGCGCCACTGTCCGATCGACTGCGATTGGCTGGAGGCGAGCTGGCCGGGATCGCCGTAGGTCTGCTGCATCTGCGCCAGCGCGTTCTGCGAGGCGTAGGAGATGCCGTCGGCAGCCTGCACGACGTCGACCAGCTGCTGCAGGTTGTTCTGCACGGAGGCCCAGGTCTGCGTAGGCAGCTGCTCCATGTTGACGACCTGGTTTTCGAGCTGCTGGAGCTGCGTGGCCACCTCGGTCGCCTGCTTGGCGTACTGCTCGGTGGCGGTGATCTCCTGCACGACCTGTTCGGGCCAGGTCGAGCCGGCGAACTCGGACACCGCATGGGCGGACGGCGCCAGGCAGAGAACGATGGCGGCGACCGGGAAGACGAGACGAAGGATCTTCATGATGTCCATTCTCCTCAGGGCGCGTTGAAGCCGGCCTGCGCCAGAGCCTGATCGAACTGCGCCGTGGCCTGCTGAATGGCGGCGTTTGCGGCCTGGATGCCGGGCAGTAGCTGCTGCAGGCGGCCGCGAATGATGCCGGTGTTGTAGGCGAGGCCGGCTACCAGCGACTGCCGGGCGCTGAAGTACCGGCCGGCCTCGGTCACGCCGCCGTCTTTGCCGTAGGTCTGCAGCACGCAGACGTAGCCGTTGGCGACGCAGTCGGGAACCGGGTATTCGAGCGACCAGTTCGGGCCTTGGGCGAACCGTGTCAGGAGCCCCTGGGTCTGGGTGCTGTCGAGCTGCATGGCATGCTGGGCCGCGTCTGCGGCCTGAGGATGGAGGCCGTAGTCGGATGCCGTCATGGCGCCGATCGGGCAGTGCGGCGCGTAGGAATTGCCCGCGTTCGTGTAGCCTGCGATCCGGTATTGCTCGGAGGAGGGCGCGTACACGGTACCCATGCCCAGATCCGCCCGATTGACCGGCAGCGTCTGGATGTTCGTTGGATTCGACAGCGTGCCGGCGACGTCGCCCATTTCGTTGCCGACGATGTTGTTGGCCTTCGAGATCAGCGCGACGACCGCCTGCAGGTCGGCGACCGAATGGGTCTTGACCAGAGAGAACGCGCTCGCCGAATCCGCCTGCCAGGCTTCCACCTCGGCCTGCAGTGCATACGCGAGCGCCATCACATTGCCGCCCAGCGCCAGCGTGCTGGTCACGTTGGGTGAAATTTGAGCCTTCCAGCGCGGGTTCGGACACTGGTATTGGCAGTCGCCGTCGCATTGGCCTTTCCCGGCAGGCACGTAGTCCACCACGGGGCCGGGGCCCGTATTGCCTGCTTCGTCCGCCAGCAGCTGCCGGGTAGCCGCCATCATGTCCAGGGACTTGGCCAGGGCTGCGGCGATCGACGAGACCTGCTGCGCTTCGGCGTTCATGAGCTGATAGGCCTGGGCGGGCGTAAGGTTGCTCTGCTGCGCATCGGCCTGCGCGGCCTGCACCTTGGACTGGATGTCGCTAAGACTCCATTGAGCGGCTTGCGCGGTACCACCGAGTGCTGCGACAACTAGGATCATCGCAAGAACTGTGTGATGACGTATCACCGAGACGCCTCCCGAAAATGTGTACGGAAATAATCTGCAGGGGAGGAAACGGAAGGCCGTTGCCAACCGTTTTCCTTGTACGGGCAAACTCGGCTATGCAGTCTTGGTTCTTTAAAACATCTTCGCACAACCGAATGTGCTGTCCACGATGCTTTTATCTAGCGTTAAACGGTCATTGCTTTTTACAGCTAGTCGGATCCTGACTTACGAATGCTTGGATGCATGGCTGGGTTTCAAAAGCGCTACCGCGATGGCCGCGGCAATCGTGATCGCCGCGAGGACATGTAAAAGCGTCCTGAATGCCTCCATGTACGCGATCATGAGAGTTGTCGGACTTGTCCGCGGCAGCAGGTCTAGTGCTTTGGCCATATCGCCGACGGCCAGTGCCGGGGCGGCTGTCGCGACATGCGGCATGCCGCCCGATGCTCCGGCCAAATGATGCTGAATTAGAGTTGCAAGCACGGCACCGACGATCGCGATACCGAGCCCCTCGCCGGCGACACGCGTCGTGCTGAAAATACCGGTCGCCATGCCGGCGCGTTCTGTCGGTACAACGCTTATGGATAGTCCGTCCATCAAGCCCCAGGGCAAGCCAGTCCCCAAGCCGATGAGGAACATCGACGCAACGACCGCCCGCAGGTCATGCTGCGAGACAACATTGCTTAAAAGCATCAATCCGGCAGCGGCAATCAATAAACCGACGGAACACAGTAAAGCGGCGGGCAGCCATCGGCTGAGCAATGTCGCAAGGCTTGGCACGACGAGTAATGGGGCGGACAGCGCGACCATCATCAGCCCTGCTTTGATTTCGCCATAACCGTCTATGCCGATGAACTGCATCGGTAGCAGTACGAGGAGCACGACAAAGCAATAGCACGTCGCAATCGGCAGGATTTGCACACCGACGAAGCGTGGATACCTGAACAGCGACAGGTCGAGCATCGGCCGGTCGGTACGCAATTCGAGTGCGATGAAGAAAGCCAGAAGAACGGCTGCCCCGGCCATCAGTCCAATCACTGCTGGGTTGCTCCAGCCGCTTTGCGGGGCCTGCATGATCGCCCAAGTGAGCAGTGCAAGCATGCCGGTGAAGGTGATGCCGCCCATCCAATCGAGACCCGTAGCATTGGGATCGCGCGATTCGCGCATGCGGGGAATGCCGGTTACCAGTGCGACGGTACCGATGAACGCGCTCGATAGGAAGATCGCTCGCCAACCATAATGATTGGCGAGCATCCCCGCCACGACAGGGCCGAACGCGAGCCCGACGCCGAAAGTCGTCCCCAGCAAACTAAAGGCGTGAGCGCGTTCTTTGCCTTCGAACTCCTGTGCAAGCGCGGCGGCTCCGCCAGCCATCGCCGCGGCGGCACCAACGCCTTGAACGGCGCGCAGGACGTCCAGCCAGACAAGATCGGAGATCGCACATAAGCCGAAAGAGACGAGTACGAACAATGCGACACCGAACGTGAACACGCGTTTGCGTCCATATGTGTCTGCCAACATGCCGGCTGTCATCAGTAGGCTGCCGAAGCTCAACATGAACGCATTGGTGATCCAGCCCAGCGCGGCGGGACTGCCTCCGATGTCGCGAGCGATCGCCGAAGTTGCGACGGCTCCGCCGGTAAAACTTAGCGGCAATACCAATGCGGCCAGGTACACTGCACCGGCCACGAAGTAACTGCCGCCTCTTGTCGTCTCGTTAGTTGTAGGGGAAAAACCTACATCGGTTTCATCGTGGCGATTCTTTGTCGTGTCCGTACGGACATTCATGAACGTCTCCCATTTAAGCCGCTATGTAGGTGGCGTCAGTGACGCCTGTTCGCGGTTATGGAAGATAAAATGCCCCTAATCGGCGATAAATGACCTTTAAGCTGAATCTGAACGGATAATTTGTCTTTAATGAGGTGGCAGTATGGATAGTCTCAGTGGGTTGCTGGCGTTTGTGCGGGCGGCAGAGACGCTTAGTTTCGTCGCTGCAGGTGAACGTCTCGAGTTGTCGTCCTCTGCCGTGGGAAAGAGCGTTGCGCGTCTGGAGAAAAGGCTCGGCGTACGCTTGTTTAGTCGCAGCACGCGGCGCATCAGTCTTACCGAGGAAGGGGCCCTCTTCTATGAGCGCTGCCGACGGATTGTCGATGAATTGGAGGAGGCGGAGACTGAACTCGCGCGGTTGACGGATGCGCCAAAAGGGAAGTTGCGCGTCAGTCTCCCGGCTGTCGGGCATCGGTTTCTTTTTCCAGTTCTGCGCGAATTCATGCGGCGCTACCCGGACGTCGAATTGGATTTGGATTTCAACGACCGGCTAGTCGACATTATCGGGGAAGGTGTAGACGCGGTGATCCGGAGTGGCGATCTGACCGATTCACGGTTAAAGGCGAGACCGCTTGGATCGTTCCGTTTCGTACTGGTTGCGTCACCAGACTATTTCAGTGCCCACCGGTCACCTCGCGTTCCCGAGGAACTGCAGCAGCATGCGTGTCTGCGCTACAAGTTTCCGACCAGCGGCTTGCTTCAGCCATGGGTTTTTGACGCTGAGTTGAGAGGCGAATCCTTGAAGATCCCGACCACCTTGACCCTCAATAGTGTGGAAGCGCTCATTGCGGCTGCAATCGATGGTTTGGGCATCGCCTATCTGCCGGATTTCGCCGTCCGCGAGCCCTTAGTGCACGGCCAACTAGTATCGGTACTCGATGAGTTTCTGACCGATGGCGGCAAGTTTTACGTGTTGTGGCCGTGCAGCCGCCACTTACTGCCCAAGCTGCGTGTATTCATCGATTTTCTGGCTGATAAAGCGGTATTGGCGCCCTAGGGTTCATCGAACGCTCCCGTCACTCAGTCTGAGGAGTGGCAACGCCGTTGCGATTTCCAGTAGCGCGAGCACGAAAGCTTTACAGTGCGGCCGTTGGACCTCCGTCTGCAACCTAAAAAGCGGACGGAGGTTTTTATACCTCGCGGTGGTGTTAGGGGCAGAATAGATCACGTTCTGCCCTTGTCACCGGCTCTCTACGATGTTGGTCACTTGCTCTTCGTCTACGTCATTTCGATCACGATTTTTCCGAAAGCGCCGCGGTCGAGGTGGTCTAGAGCGTCCGGCAGTTCATCGAAAGCGTAGCGTTTGTCGATGACTGGCCTGAGATCGGCTCGGTCGGCCGCCGCGACGAGATCCTCTAGCGCTCGCCGATGGCCGACGCCGATACCCTGGATGGTGAGATTCTTCAGCATCAACGGGCCGGCGGGTACGTCAATGTCGAAGCCTTCGAACACGCCGATCTGATAGATCTTCCCGCCCACGGCGGCAGCTTGGGCGGCTTTACCGAGGTGTGGGCCGCCGACGATTTCGAGAATATGGTGCACGCCGTTATCCTGGGTGATTTGCAGAACGGCTTCCACCCAGTCTTTCTCGGTGCGGTCGATGCCATGGTCCGCACCCAGGGCTTTCACGCGTTCGAGCTTGTCCGCGCTGCCGGATACGACGATCACCTCCGCGCCGTGCGCCTTGGCGATCTGGATGCCGAAGAGGGCGACGCCTCCGGTACCTTCGACGAGGACCGTTTCGCCGGCATGCAGCCGGCCTCGTTCCACCAGCGCGAACCACGCGGTCAATCCGGCGCACGGCAGCGTGCTCGACTCGGCGTCGTCCAACCGCTGCGGAGCAGCGACGAACCAGTCCTCAGGAAAGGCGACGTACTCAGCAAGCACGCCGGGTTCGGCGCCGCCGAGCGTTCGGTAAGGGGGTATCCGCGCCGTGCCGGACGGCGTGCCTTCGATCCAGTCCGGGGCGAAGGTCGAGATCACGCGATCGCCGATCTTGAAGCGGTTAGCTCCCTCGCCGAGCGTGACCACTGAACCCGCCAGATCCGAGCCGGGCGTGAAAGGAAAATCCAGGTTGAGGCCCATACCGCTGTCGACCACTAGCTTGTCGCGGTAATTGAGCGCGACGGCGGCCACTTTCACGAGCACCTCGCCCGCCCGCGGAACGGGCAGTGCCGCGTCGCGCAGCTGCAATCGGTTGCGGCCCAGTCCATCCATTTCCCAACGTTTCATCGTCGTCATCGCCAAACTCCTTCGCTCGATGTGATTGTCGCGATAGAGCATATCGTTGAATTTGTGGGAACAGTGGTGATAGTTTTTCCTTTAATTGGCGTCCAATTGGAAACAATCGCATGGCCGAACTTTTGACCGGTATCGAGGTTTTCGTGGCAGCGGTCGAATCTGGCAGTTTTTCGGCCGCCGCCGAACGGCTGCATCTCTCCCGATCGGCCGTCGCCAAGGCCATCGCACGGATCGAAGCCAGATTGGACGTGCGCCTTTTCCACCGCACGACCCGCAGTCAGAGCCTGACCGAGGACGGACAGATTTACTACGAGCGCTGTGTGCGGGCACTGGACGAGTTGCGGGCCGGGCAAGCAATGCTGGACAGCGGCCGTCAGGAGGTGTCGGGGCGTTTGCGCGTCACTGCGCCGGTTCTGTTCGGGAGGCGCTGCGTGGCGCCGGTATTGGCGCGGTTCGCAGCCCAGCACCCGAAGCTGGAGCTCGATCTTTCCTTCAGCGACCGTCTCGTCGATCTCGTCGAGGACGGTTTCGATCTGGCGCTGCGCAACGGCCCCCTGTACGACGGAGTAGGCTTGATAACACGCACGGTCAGTCTGCAGCGGATGACTGTCTGCGCGGCGCCGGCTTATCTTGCTGAACACGGACGACCGCAAACACCGGATGATCTACTCTTCCACCGTGCCGTCACCTATGGGCGAGCAGGCCGAATTGATCGTTGGGAGTTTCCTGACAGTGCGGGCGCCGCGATGACGATAACGCCGCCCAGCAGGCTTCGCTTCGATGATCTGGAGGCGATTGCCGATGCGGCAGCGGCCGGTCATGGGCTCGCGTGGCTGCCGTGCTGGCTGATCCGCGATTACGCGGAGGCCGGCACGCTCATCCCTGTATTGGAAGACGTGCCTCGCCGCGTTTTTAAAACCCATGCGCTATGGGTACGGACGCCGCATCTTCCCCTGCGCGTGCGGATGGCGATCGATGCGCTTGCGGCAGAACTCCCGGGCAGCGCAGAACTCTAGGCCTTTATGCAGAATATCGGTCATTTCGTATCGGATCGTTCTGTAGTGCTGCCTCCGTGTTCAATCTCTGGCGAGACGATATGCGACTAGGCTTCCCCCAAAGACGGCGATCATTGCGAGGACCGATGCAAACAGCGTCGCTCCGGTCGAAAGTCCCGCCTGATCGATGACATACCCAGTGGCGACGGGCATCAGGCCGGCGGGAATATAGCCACCGATATTGAGAATGGCATTAGCCTCTGCACGGTGAGAGCCGGGCACATGCAAACCGATCAGCGTGATCCCGCCGAGCTGACCAAGTCCTTGGCCGCAGCCAGCCAGAAGCGCGGCAACGCTGAGCGCAGCGGCGTCGGACGACATGACCGCAAGTGCGATCCCCGCCATGGACAGCACCGTCGCGAACGCTCCGGTCAGAAAGATGACCCGGATGGAAAAGCGGCGAGCGGCGAACTGAATGCATGTTGCGGCTAGGAACATGGCACTGGCCATGGCACCGGCGATGAGTGGGCTCGTGACGTCCAATAAGCGTGAGAGCACCTCGGGACCGAGCGACAGCACGAAAGAGACTGCGGTGATGCCAGGCCCGAATACGGCTATGCCATAGACCAGATGCCAATGATTGGCGCGCGGCACGTTCGGCAAGTGCAGGCGCCATGTTTCATCCGAGCGGGTTTTCCTGTGCTTTAACGGCAGGAGGCCGGCAACGAATGTGGCGCTCAGCAGGATTGCCAGGTTGATGGCAAAAATCGGCACGACCGGTTCTCGCAGCGACATGGCCAACCCACCGGCCAGCAATGGCCCCAGACCGGCTCCAGCCACCATCGATACCGATGCGATGAGCGATGCCTGCCTCTGGCGCTCGGGACCTCCCAGGTCGACGACCGAGGCCATGCCGGCCGACACGACCACCCCAATCGATACCCCTGAGAGGAAACGCGCGATGAGCAGCGTTTCGACCGTATGTGCGGTAGCAAACAGCAGGCAGGCAACGATCGCTGATATGAGACCCGGCAACAACACGGGCTTACGGCCAAAGCGGTCGGAGAACTGTCCCGCGATCGGCAGCGTCAGCAAGAGTCCGAGGATGTAGGTCGCGAAAATCTCTGTGAGCATTTAGGAAGAGAAGCCGATCGTCGTCTGCCAGCGCACATAGAGCGGTGTTGGTGCGTTGGAAAGAATGAAGACGGCGGTAACGATCCAGGCAGCGGCCCACATTCGCCAAGGCGGATTGGGCGCGATATGGGAGGTTGAATGATCTGCGATGGCTGTATGGGAGGGAGGCATGAACAATCTCCATTGATAAGTTCGAATGGAGTCGTACCATAGCGCAGTACGAAATAATTCGTACTAACTTTATTCGACAATACTCGTACTGGCGTGGTATAGAAATACGCATGAAAAAATCAGCCCTCAGCATTGAATCGACTTCGCCCGAGAATCTCCCCTCGCCGCTACCCGAACCAGGGATAGAAGAGTTGCAGTTGGAAACGATCATGGGGGCGCTTGCCGATCCGCTGCGTCTGAGCATTGTCCAGAAGCTGCTTCTCGAATCGGAAAGTTATGACCATGCCTGTAGCTGGTTCGGCATTGATCGACCGAAATCGTCGCTAACGCATCATTTCAAGGCACTGCGCGAAGCAGGTTTGATACGTCAGCGGCAATATGGTCTTGAACGACGCAGCCGGGTACGGACCGAAGACCTCGATGCCCGTTTTCCTGGTTTGCTTGATCTTGTGAAGGCATGGCGGCCGGTGAAGGAGAGCGGCTGAGGCTGAGTTCCTCACCAAAACATGTTTCGATCCATCGACCACCGAATAACGAACAGGTGAGATCCCATGTCTTTCAGCACTTTTATGGTTTTCTTGCTGACCACGGCAATCGTGGTGCTGTCTCCCGGCGCGACGGCGATAGCCATTGCCTCACAAGGCGCAGCCAACGGCGGCCGTCGCGCGTTCGCCGGTGTCGTCGGCATCGCGTCGGCCAATGCGGTGTATTTCATGCTTTCCGCAACCGGCATCGCATCTTTGCTGATTGCGTCGAACTTCCTGTTTTCGGTAATCAAATGGGCCGGCGTCGCTTATCTGGTCTGGCTTGGCCTCAACGCGCTGTTCAGTTCTGCCGGCGCGATCCGGGTGCAGGGCAAGCGCAGGTCCTCCAGTCTGCATAAGCTGTTCGCGCACGGTTTCGTCGTCGAGGCCGCTAATCCCAAGGCCCTGATGTACTTCGCGGCAATCCTTCCGCAGTTCCTCGATCCGTCGTTGCCGATCCTGCCGCAGGTTCTCATCATGAGCGCAACGACCTTTCTGATCGATCTCACGGCATACAGCGTTTATGCGGGACTGGGTGCCCGCATGATGCGCGGAGGCCTGAAACCGTGGGTCGTCGGCCTCATCAACAAGACCGCAGGAACCGCGCTGCTCTATCTCGCGTACCGCATGGCAAGCATCACGGCGCGGGTTGCGCCCCGCTGAGCGCCTCTACGGCTCCGCATACCGACAAGAGAACCCGGAGATTCGGATGTACAAGCTCTACAGCAACCGGTATTCGGGGCATTCCTACAAGGTGGCGATGCTACTTGAACTGTCGGCTGCCCCGTATCGTCTTGTCGAAGTCGATCTTTCGGTACCCGGGCCGGAGCGCAGCGCCGATTTCCGTGCGGTCAGTCCGTTTCTAGAGGTGCCGGTACTTGTCGACGGTGACGTACATCTGTGCCAGTCGAACAACATCCTTCAGTATCTCGCATCGCGACTCGCCCCTTTCTCGGAAACGTCTGCGGACGAGGTCCTGCGTATAGGTGAGTGGTTGTTCTGGGAAAGCAACAGAATCGGGTTTTCCATCGCCAATCTGCGCCTCTACCGGCGGTTCATCAAAGACTTCCCGCCGGATCTGGAACACTTCATCTACAGTCGTGCCGTGGATGATCTGACTGTTCTCGACAAGGTGTTGTCGTCGAGCGCGTTCCTCGTCGGTAACCGCCTCACGATTGCCGATCTTTCCTGCAGCGGCTACCTCTTCTGGCTCCACGAAGCGGGGTTGAATGTCGAGCAATGGCCTAACGTGCAGGCGTGGCTTGGGCGCATAGCAGCGCAGCCTCGCTGGAAGTCCCCGGAGGAACTATTCGCGCCAGTGCCATGACTGAAGATTGATGCCGCCATCTGGAGGCGCTGGCGTTTCCAGATGGGTCTGCGTGCTCCGCAGAAGTCGGTGATCGTTTGAACCGATTGAGCTATGATTTTGGATTGAAATCATTGGCTTGAGCGGTGGTCGCCACGGCCACTCAGTCGCAGCTCTACTGCGACTAGTTTCGCCTTCGTCAAACAATCAGGACGATAACTGGGAATTATGATTACCGATACAGCTCATCTATGGACACAGCTGCGACAGCTCACTTATCGCGTACGGAATATCGCTGACGACATCACCGTTGTGTTTGTCGCAAATAGACAGCACGGTCTTTCAGACGCTTCCTCTGACCGTTCGACAGAATATCTAACGGATTATGAGACGAATCAGATTTTGACTGGACTGCGTGAAAGTGGCTTCAGAACATTGTATTTCGAAGGAGAAAATGAGTTTATTTCATTCGTTCTCGCACAGGACGGGAAGATATCTAACTCAAAATGGAACATTGTCTACAACACAGCGCAGTCCGGCACTGACCCAGGCAGAAAATCAATGGTGCCAGCATTTTGCGCATTACATCAGATCCCGACTTGCAATTCAGACTCCTATGCTGTTTCACTTGCGCGTCATAAATTACACGTGCACGCAATTCTTCGGCGATTCAACATACCGACCCCGGATACATGGGCATTTGGAGCCGAAACAGGATGGCTCCGAGGAGAACAGCCTCCGAATGATCTTCTCTTGATCGCCAAAGCTGGACACGAATCGGCCAGTATAGGGCTGGACGAAGCCTCCATTGGAATCATGTCTTTAGATTTCGAATCAGTCCTTCGACAGAAGTCTATTGATCTACAGCAGCAAATCGTGGTTCAGAAATTCATTTCTGGACGGGAGTTCGAACTACCCGTCATCAATATGATGAACACTCACAGACCTCTAGACCCAATATCCATCACTTTTAATGGTGACGCCGAACTTGGCGAAAGAGTCTTACTCTACGATCTGGTTGCAAAAGACCGTTTCGGTTTTACGGCTTGTTCGTCAGAAAATGAGTCGGAAGCCAACCGCATGCGTGATGCAGCCGCGAACGTGTGTGAAGTACTTGGCCTTAAAGGCTTCGCCCGCGTCGATTTCCGGATGGACGATAACTTGAATGTGTGGGTGACCGATGTTTCCACTAGTCCGCACATCGTCATGCATAGCTCGTTTTGGCATCTTTTTGAAGGGATAGGTTGGTCTCATAGCGAAATGCTAGCTTGCATGATTGCAGTCAATGCCGTTGATCTTGGCTGGTTACGATAACTATCCTTCTGACCATACCTGAATATCCGACATAAGGAGACCACGCCCTATCGACCACCAAGCATCCTGATTGCTATTGGGAGCACGCTTTAAGGTGGGAAACGCATCGAATTCAATAGCAGTATTCAAAGAGGTATCCTCAACCGCTTGGAGCATCAGCGAAAGTCTGCGGGCATGGGCATTGCGGAACCATTTTGGAATCGCTTCGAGATATGGCTGGGATGTCTCAAGAAGCCGCCGTGCGTTCGCCCGTTCTCCACTTACTGCAAGAGCCACAGCAAGATTTGAGCCTGCATATAACGCATAGTATGGATCGAGATCTTCACTGCCCACGTGATTCCATACTACCTCCAGAAGATCACGCGCAGCCTCGGTGCGTTCTGCGAGAAGCATTAGTGCTGCCTGATTGATTGCCACCAAGGACCGATCGAGGCGCCAACTCTTGCTGTCTTCCGAAAGCAGCTGTCCCAACGCGTCACAAGCGGTATCCGCGGTTTCGATATTAGCGCGGTAGGCTGCAATAACGTAGTTATTTAAGGCCTTGTAGGGTTCGGTCGTACGAAATCCTCGCTGATGCAGAAAATCAATCCAGCTAAGAGAGTTAGATGACGTCGTGGCCGCATCAGAAAACTGCCCAAGCGTGTATTGAGCCGCAGAAAGGTTGACTAAGCTTGCAGTGTATTCAAAGGCATGGCGCGGTGTGTCCGACCCATCTTCAGGAGCAAACCAATCCGCGGCGCGCTGGATGTGTTTTGTTGCGATTTCGGTCGTGAAAAATTGATCTGCCTTTCGATTCAACGCCTCCACACGAGAGCGTGCGGTAGGGTCTCCTGGAGAGCGGCGGGAAAGGTCTTCAGCCAACCTCGTGTACATTCGAGTTGCCTGCTCCATGTCTCCGCTAGCAGCCCATGCCGCAATAAGAATTGACATCAACCTCTGCCAGATCTCCAATTCATCCCGCCATGCCAGCCAGTGTTCAAGCAGACTTGCCGCCGCAGCGTACGCGTCCATCGTTCTGCGCTTGATCTGATTGAGAGCTATCAGGGCAACAATTTCGCCTTGTACAAGGCTAAACTCCCCCGTGTAGTGTGGCATCAATAACTCAAGTGCTTGTTGGTGTTGTCCAGCATCCATCAAACGATATGCTGTGCTTGCATCCTCAAGGATATTGCTGAGCGTATCTACCTCTGGTAGCGGGCGAGCGAGTACGCGCTCTCCCCGAGCGGCCTGCATCGAAACCACGAAAGCAAGCTCACTAGCCAACTTGGCATTCCCCGAGAGCCGTGCATGCTTCAGTCGCGCGGCATAGTCCCCTGGCCGTAACAACTTAATACAGCTGGTCAGCTTTTCATGGGTCTCATGTAAATCAAGCGCACCTAGATTTTCTGCTGCAGACCGCACGGCTTCATGTGCAAATCGTATCTCGGTTCCAACTGATCGGAATAATTGTTCCCGCAGTGCAACCTCCAGTGCCATGGGAAAGTTCTGGTCGTCCTTGTACGCGCAACGCACTTCAGCTTCAGAGAAGGCCGATCCAACGCATGCGGCAAGGCACAGTAGCTGACGGACGCATTCTGAGTGTTCATTCCCTGCCAAGCGCTTTGATAATAATCCGGACATCAGGGCTGCAGCATCTGATTGCGCTAAGGTTCCTTCTAGAGGGCCATCGCCAAGAGTTATCGCGATTTGCTTTGTGATTTCAAGATGGCCATGAACGATACTGTAAACGGCGTCTAGCACACCTTCATCAACTGGCGACTGAAGCCCGAATGCCTTGAGAACAAGAGGAAAATTAGCGCGAGATATACGAGATACTTTTACCGAGTGGGGTGGCCGCAGCTTTTTTAGCATGTCGGCATCGAGAGTAATTCTGGCTTCTGAGTTTTCGATGAATAAAATCGATACGTTCTTCACGAAAGGGTAAGCAGCCTCAATTTCCGGCACATCAAAGTTTACAATCAACCGTGCTGTATCGGCATCGAGCCAACCCACATCATCTACAACAATTACCAAACGTTGGTCTTTGGCTATCCCCTGAAGTCCTTGAAGGAGATCTTGCTGCTCTGCAGTAAGAAACTCGGGCTGAACGTTACTCTGAGCGGCAACAGCTATCTTTGCGAGCTCCGCAGCTGTTGCCCCGACAATTGGCACCGCTCTCAGAGGTGCCGTCACGCTAGCCTTGATCGCCTCACGCACGGCCTTGGGCCGGCGTGTGCCTGCGAGAGCCCGGTATAAAGCCAAGAATTTGGTGCCACTGTGTCCTGCGTCACCTGTCATGCACACTACTGGCTGCGATTTCTCAAAGCTGGCGACCACCATGCTGGCGATAGTCGTTTTACCAGACCCAGAGGGTCCCTGTAGCCAGACACGCGACTTCGGAACGGCGAGTCTGGCAACGAGATCGGTGACGACATCGGATTGCCTGAGCAGTTCTGGTAACTGAACCATAATTCCCAGTTATCGTCCCAATGCAACCCTCCTAACCTGCGCGCGCATCACTGCTTGTCTGAGGTTCCTGTCGTTTACGTGGGTATAGATTTCAGTTGTGGAGATGCTTTGATGACCAAGAAGAACTTGGACAAAGCGGATGTCCACGCCGGCCTCTAATAAGTGGGTCGCTGCGGTATGACGAAACATGTGTGGTGTGATACGGCGGGTTATCCCCGCTTGCACGCTAAGGCGATGAAGTGCTTTCCGGATACGTGACGTACCTATGGGATTGCCTTCGGACGAGACTAGGAGGTGGTTGGTCGTTGGGCAGCGGTCAGTTCGCGCATTAAGGTAATACTTTAGAAGATGGCGAATCTCTTTTTCGGTGAGGAAAACTCTGCGCTGGCGACTACCCTTGCCGACGATGTTAATGACGCCTTGCTCAAGGTCTAGATCGGGTAGGGTTATGCCTACCAGTTCGCCGACGCGTATGCCAGTGCTATAAAGCAATTCGATTGACAACAAGAGGGTCAGTTGGTTGAAATCGAAGTGGCAGAATGCGCTATTCTGCTTGTAGTGTATTGATATTCCGGTGTTTTTGGCGGCCGTTCTCAGTAATAGCCGTATCTCCTCAGCGCTCATTGTTTTTGGCAGAATGACAGGTTGCTTTATGCGGAATTGCAGTTGGTTAAATGGATTGTTGTTGATGCTTTCTTCTTCGTAGAGCCAGCGAAACATGGATTTCAAACACGCGATTCGACGTTTTATGCTGGTTTCTTTGAGTTTTCTATCATCAAACAAGTGAGCAACGAATTGTCGAAAGATGTTCTTGTCGCATTCGGTCAGATCGATGTTGCCGACGAACGTGCTGAACTGCTCTAGGTCGGTGCTGTAGGCGCGCAATGTATGTGAGGAGAGGTTGCGGCCGTGGCGGCAATGAGTAATAAACTGATCGATAGCGTTGTAGAGTTGCATGTTCTTAAGCCTATGCCGTAGACGGAAGGTCGAGATTCTCTGCGGGCGGCGCGCAGTTTAAAAGTTATGGAGCTCTCTGGGATTGGATCGCGCGCAATTGGGATCCTTGTTCATGAGCATTGCGATTGAGTGTGTATGGATGCTTTTGGCCGAACGCCTGCGTCAGGGCATGCTTGAGCGCCACCCACCAGTTCAGGGATGATCGTCCGAGAGATTACTGGGTCGTTGACACCGTGCGTCCTATCTGGATGACGAGACGTTCCGGCAGTTTTAGGGGATGCTGAGAAACTTCGAGGCTGGGGCATCCAGGGAACCGGTGGACTCCGGAAGGTATGATTCGCCAGCAGTCACCGCGGCAAAGGTACGCGGGGCAGTATCATGAAACGCAATATCTTTGATGAACTGGTGGAAGGTTTCGATGCCCTGGCACAAGAGCGCGAGGGCCGGTTGACTCTGCGTTCGCACACCGTCCAGGTGAAGGACCTCCCGGCCGTGACTTCCGAAGAACTCATCAGCCTTCGGGAGCGCCTGGACATGTCGCGTCCGGTCTTCGCCATGTATCTGCGCATCAATCCGCGGACGCTGGAAAGCTGGGAACAGGGGCGCGCCAAACCGAACGCCCAGGCGACGACGCTGATCCGTCTGATCGAAAAGCATCCGGAGACGATGGGACACTTGGCCGCGCTCAACTGACCGGTCGCAGTTCGCCCCCTCAATACGCTTCCCACGCCTCCGCTTCCTTCTCCAGCCCACGCTGCCTGAGCCAGGCTGCCGGCCAGGCGTCGCCAAGTTCTCCGCGCAGCTCGCGGATGCGCGCCACGTTCTCCTTTCCGGAAGCCCCCACGAACGCCAGTTCGCCCGGCGACAGTCCAAGCTCGAACAGCCGCCGGCCCTCGGGATGAAGCATGTAGTAGTCGCGCTTGGGCGTCATGTGGGCGACGATGCCGACCTGGCGCGCATTGAGACCCATGCGCTCGTAGAACGGCCGGCTGTTGTCGGTTTCCGCCTCGACGTTGGCGAGCAGGATCTTGGTCGGGCAGGACTCGAAGATGACGTCGGCGATGCCGGAGCCGATCAGGTCGGTCAAGTTCTGCGTGGCGAAGACCACCGCGACGTTGGCGTCGCGCAGCACCTTGAGCCATTCGCGGATCTTCGCGCGAAACGCCGGATGGTCCAGCATCACCCAGGCCTCGTCGAGCACCAGCAGCGTGGGCTCGTCCCTGAACCGCTGTTCGATGCGATGGAATAGGTAGCTCAGCACTGGCAGCAGGATCTTCTCGCCGCGGTCCATCAGGTGGCCCATCTCGAAGACCTGGAAGATGTCGTCGGCTAAACCGTCGCTCTGCGCGTCCAGCATGTGGCCGGCAGGCCCCTTGACCGTGTAGTAGCCGATGGCTTCGCGAAGCTCGTGGGACTGAAGCGTGGTCGCCAGATCGGTCAGCGTGCGCTCGGAGGCCTGCGTGGTGGACCCGGCGAGCTGCACCACGGCGCGGTGGATTTCTGCGCGCAGCGCCGGCGTCATCGCCAGGCCCTGCAGCTCGGCCAGCGATTCGATCCATTCGGAGGCCCAGGCCTGTTCCGGTGTTCTATCGATACGGCCCAGCGGGCAGAACGCCAGCTCCGGCCCTTCGCCGGCGATGTCGTAGTGCTGCCCGCCGGCGGCCAGCACCAGGGGCATCAGCGAATACTTCTTGTCGAAGGCGAACACCTGCGCGCGCGGGTAGCGGAAGTGCTGGGCGATCAGTGTGGCGAGCAGCGTGGATTTGCCCATGCCGGTAGGTCCCGCGATGAGGGTGTGGCCTACGTCGCCCGCATGCAGGCTGAGCCTGAACGGCGTCGAGCCGTCCGTGTGCGCGTAGAGCAGCGGCGGGCTCTCCGGCGGATAGAACGGACAGGGATGCTTCTCGGGACCGGCCCAGATGCCGGTGAACGGCAGCAGGTGGGCGAGGTTCAGCGTATGGATCAGCGGGCGGCGCACGTTGGCCGCCGTATTGCCGGGCAGCGAGCCCAGCCAGGCCTCCAGCGCGTTGACCTCCTCGATGCGGCAGCCGAAGCCGTGGTTCTGGACGACGGTCTGCACCTCGCGCGCGACGTCGTCCAGCAGTCCCGCGTCCTCGTGGGCGAGCAGCACGACGGGGCTGTAGTAGCCGTAGCGCACCGCGCCGCTGGTCGCCTCGGCGAGCGCGGCGACCGCATCGTTGGTCTGGCTGTCGGCATGCAGGTCGATGTGCGTGGCCTGGCCGCCGGCTTCCTCGCGCGCCGTGTTGAGCAGGCTCTTGCGCTTCTGCGACCACTGCCCGCGGTATTTGTTGATGATCTTCTCGGCCTGGCGCGGGTCGAGGAAAATGAAGCGGTTGGACCAGCGGTAGGGCACCGGCAGGCGGGCCAGCACGTCGAGGATGCCGGGGAAGGAGTGGCTGGGAAATCCCTCGATGGACAGCGCCGCCACGTGGCGGCGGCCGATGCGCGGCTGAAAACCGGTGGCCAGGTCGTGCGCGCCTAGCAGCGCATCGAGATAGAGCGGCATCGCCGGCGTGCGCAGCCCCCGGTCCTCGAAGCTGACGCACCGCTCCAGGTGCGCGAGCAGCGGGCTGTCGACCATCCCGCGTTCGTCCACGCTGTCGCGCAGGCGGCGGATGCGCAGGAAGGATTTCAGGCGTCCCTCGATCTCGCGCAGGCTCTGCTTGAACGAGACCAGCGCCCGCGCGGCGCCGCCTTCCTCACCGCCCTCGACGAACAGGCCGCCGGCTTTGGCCTCGCGATCGGTCGGCGGGAACCAGGTCAGGGCCAGGATGTTGCGGTTGACGTAGCCGGTGCCCGCGCGCAGGTGGTGCTCGCGCCGCAGATCGTCGATCAGGCGCGTGGTGCGGTCGGGAAACGCCCCTGGCGGTGCGTAGTCCTGGACCGGTGAACGCACCGCGTCGCAGTGCAGCACCCAGCCGTCGCCGAGCGCCAGCGCCGAGTTGATGCGCGCGGCCATGGCGCCGAGTTCGGCGTGCGTCGCCGAATCGAGATCCGGACCGGCGTATTCCCAGGCGGCCAGATAGCCGCCTGCCTTGGTCAGCACGATGCCGTCGTCCACGGACATCGCCCACGGCAGCAGATCGGGCAGACCGACAGTTTTGGAGCGGAACTGTGTGAGGTTCAGCATCATTTCACCTCGCGGTGGCGTGCGAAGGGCGTGGCCCTCGCCGGGTAGTAGGCGCGCTGGCGCAGGTGCCGCGCTCCCGTCCTGCTCAGCATCGGGTCGTATTTAGCCGCGGCGGTCAGCGCCCAGTAGCCCACGATCCAGACCAACACGCCCACGGCAGCCGCCCAAAGCTGGTGCAGGCTGAAGACGAACACGCCCACGACGACGAAGAGCATGAGCATCAGTTCGCGCTCTCCGCCGAGCAGCAGGCGCGGCCGGTTGAGGGATTCGTGGAGCACGACGGCATAGCGATCGGAGTCCATGAGCGCGCCCTCAGATGACGGCGCCGGTCAGGCCCAGCGCGCTGAGGAAGTTGTAGCCACCAATCATGAACGAAACGGCCAGGACCACGTACAGCGCCTTGCGGGCCACGCCGCCCAGGTCTTCGCCCCAGATCAGCGTCGCGCCGGCGGCGAAGAATGCCGCGACGGATACGCCCGTCGCCACCGGACCGGTCAGGTCGTTGGTGAAGATCTTGATCGGACCGTCCCAGGGCAGGCTGCCCGAGGTCGAGGCGAAAGCCTCGCTGCAGGTGAAGATGAAGAATCCGATGGCGATGCTTAACCTTGCGATCTGGCGGCGGAGGAGGGGGAGCTTCATGGTCGGTGCCTTTCGGTAGTGGATGGCACCGCCAATCGGCGTAGAAGGAAATACGTCTGTTTTAACTGCGGTGGGAAGAGATGAGAGTGTGATCTGTGGTTTACAGTTTTGCTGCCGAGGCACATACTCGTTCCATGAAAACCCTGTTGACCACAGAGGCGTTCGACCACTGGTTTTCACGGCTACGCGATCGGCAGGGCAAGGCGCGCATCCAGGCGCGGCTGAGGCGGGTCGAACAAGGCCACTTCGGTGATCCGAAATCGGTGGGGCCGGGCGTTTCCGAACTGCGCATCCACGCCGGGCCGGGATACCGAGTCTATTTCACCGAGCGCGGGCTCGAGGTCGTCATCCTGCTTGCCGGGGGCGACAAGGACTCGCAGGCGCAGGACATCAGGAAGGCGCTGGAGTTGGCGCGGGAAGTCTAGGAGATCGTTATGAGTTCGCTTGAGCTGAAGAAATGGGACGTGGTCGACCACCTCAAAACCGAGGAGGACATGCGTCTGTATCTGGACGCTTGCATCGAAGAAGATGCAGGCGACGGCGCCTTGATCCGTGCTGCGCTCTCCGACATCGCCCGTGCGCGCAACATGACGCAGCTCGCCAAGGATGCCGGCATGAGCCGGGAAGGGCTCTACAAAGCGCTTTCCCCGGAGGGCAATCCGAGCTTTGCCACGGTGCTGAAGGTCGCGCGGGCCTTAGGGCTGGATCTGCGCTTCGCGACCATACCATCCGAGGCGAAAAAGCCCGGGAAACGCCTGCTGGAGGCTGCACGTCGTCTCGACACCGAGGGGTTGTAGGCGGACATCAGCTTGTTGATCGACCTTCTGCCGGGGCAGGGGCGTCGTCTCGGTCTTTATCAGCGGGTCTATCAGGCATGATAGACGCTTTTTCCGGCTTCTGCGGTTTCATGTGAACTTCCCAAGCAACCGATGTTAGGTGTCAGTCATCGCCTGGAGACATCGGCATGCTCCAAGACCCTGCAGGCGGACGGGACGCGTCTGTAGTTCCACCATCCTGTGCGCCCGATCGTCATCCTCAGCGCGACTTTTTCATCGCCGACCTCGTCGAGGTGGCGCCGCGTGACGATATGCCCAGCATGGAACACCCGCTGTTCGCCCTGAGGGCAGGAGACAGGCGTGTTCGCACCTATGAAAGGAACGGGATGCGGGTCATGGTCAAGCCCGGCTTCGACGGCTGCGCGACCATTCACGACAAGGACGTCTGGATCTACGCCGTCAGTCAGACGGTGGCGGCCATGAACCTCGGCCGCGTCGTCTCGCGGACCGTCCGGTTTACGGCCTACGACTTTCTCGTGGCGACGAACCGCGACACGAGCGGCCAGGCGTACGAACGCATGGCCGCCGCGCTGGGGCGGCTGAGCGGCACGCGGATCGAGACCAACATCGAGACAGGCGGCAAGCGCGAGCGCGGATATTTCGGGCTGATCGATTCGGCCAGAGTCATCGAGCGCGATGCCGACCAGCGTATGGTCGCGGTAGAAGTCACGCTGCCCGATTGGCTCCCTTGAGAAGAGACGTATCCGGACTGAGTCCATCCAGAACCGCGTAGAAGACGGGCCCATCCTCAAGTACCACTTTTGCATATGGCGTTTCCCAACTATCTGCGATGCGGAACCGAATTTTAAGTTTTGTTTCTCTGTTGACCACGTCGACCAGCCGATTCCCGTCTACCAACAGTTGCCGAAGCAGAGCGGAAGACCGAAGAATGCGATAGCTATCTGGGGCTTCGATTACATTGGTGATGTCGTCTAACGGTTGCGTAAAAATCTGAGTCGGATGCATGGGGGAGTTCTAACGCTGTGCATAAGCCGAGAGCAAAAGCGCCTCGCTTTTGCGAATCGGGCGACCGAAGGGAGCGAACTTGATGCGCTTGTTAGGCGACGGGTGCACGGCGCTGATCCTGTTCATGCTTTGCTAACCCTTTGCCGTTGGACACTGGGACAACCGCTGCTGTGCCTGCTCCTTAACGAAGGTGATTGCGTCTCGAATGACGAAGTAGAGATTGTGATGGTCGACCGCGAGCGAATTCGGGATCGTCACGCCATCGTTGAACACTAGGTACCTTAGCGGGATCGTGTTCGGTGGTGTCTCTTTGTGTCGCTCCTGATTGGACTGAACGTGCTTGAAGTGATGCGCGATCATGTCGACCATCAGGAACATGAGCGACTTCTTTCCCCACTCTTTCCTCAAATTGCCCGGATGCCGTTCAAAGCGATCGATCGAGTGATACACGGCCACGCACGCGAGGAAAGCGAGCCTAGTTGAGCTAGGATGCACGTGGTAGTCCATGAACGTTGGCTCGACAATATTAGTCATGTAGCCGTTGAAGGTTTCTAGCTCGCTCATTCCGATATCCTCGCATCAGGCGCAATCGTAGAAGTGGACCCGGTTAATCACGTAGTCTCTTGAGCCATTGCTGGAACATTTCTCAGTCGCCTAACGTTCGAGCTAACCGGGCCGCGCGTCGGCGTCATGCCGCGGTGGGTCCGGTTGAACGAAGAGGTAGGCCGCGCTGCTGTGGTGAATGCGCAGTTCACTGCCCAACAGGCGGCTGCCACAGTTCAAACTTGTTGCCTTCTGGATCCATAGCCCAGCCGAACTTTCCATATTCGGACTCTTCAACCCGGTCCTCGACTTGAACGCCCTCCTCACGTAGCGCCGCAAGAATGGCGTGAAGGTCCGAGACGCGGTAGTTGATCATGAACGGCGCCATGCTCGGCGCAAAGTGCTCCGTGTCGCCTGCGAAGAGGCTCCATGCGGTGGTTCCGACGCAGTCCGGGTTGTCTTCGTGTTTCCATCGAAACGCGGCACCGCCCCAAGCCTGCACGTCGATTCCGAGATGGGTCTTGTACCAGTCGCCAAGTGCCTTCGGATCCTTGGACTTGAAGAAGATGCCTCCGATACCTGTAACGCGCTTCATGATTTCTCCTGTGGGTAAGACGGGCGGGTGACGCAGGTTGCGCGGCCTAACGTTCGAATTAACGAGCGCCGCTAGGCGTCCCGTTGAATGAGGGGGTTAGGCCGTAGGTGGATCAGTGCGAGATGCGTGTGCACGCAGCTCTCAGTAGAACTCTTGAGTATGCGCGATGAAAGCCCCCAAGGGCGTGAAATGTGAAGTCGAATGAAACTCGACCGGAATTGAGATCACGTTTGGGAATATATGCTGAGCCGAAATACAAGCGTGTTGAGCTCTGGTGGCCTTCCGTAGCCGTGACGCTCATGAGCCACGACCTCGTGCGACCCAAGAAATCGCACAGCAGCAACTGATTTGGCTCGCGCTGTTCAACGCTCCACGCTGCAAAGCGACTCGCTTCACCTCTCGCAAGACTCTTTGCATCGCTGTCCGAGGATGGCCGACGTGCGAGAAGCGCCAAGACCTGACGCTCCACTTTGAATATCGCCGTCGTGTAAAACGCTTCGACGTACTCTGTGTGCGATACCAGTTTCGGAAGATCTACGAAGTGGCAATCGGTGTATGAGCCATCAAGCTTGTACTTTTCCAGCAGTGCTCCTTTTGGCAACTCACCAGGCTGTACTGAATTCATCACAGCTTCTCCCACTTTCTTGGCGTGCATGGGTGAGGCCCAACGAGCGAGATCGAGTTGAGCACCTTGACGCACGTAGTGCGGCGAGTGTGCTCGGACGAGTAGTTGGGGGAGAGAGAAGGCGGTCAGTCCATACGGACGTTAATCGAGTCTGCATCGCCAGACCTCGCAACAGAGGGGGCAGTTCTGAAAAATCTGAAGCGCTGATTCTGCGCGTGTGCATGAACTCGTTATGCACCGCGCTTAATTCGCG
>NZ_JARRQY010000043.1:0-27176 GCF_037381185.1 Acidihalobacter sp. | reverse complement strand
CGCGAGGACCAGGTTCAGAAACGCCCAATCAGCGAGGGCGCGCAGATCGTGGTGCTGGGCGGTCCGGCCATGCAGATCGGCCTGGGCGGCGGTGCTGCTTCCAGCATCGCCACGGGCAGCGGCGATGCAGACCTCGATTTTGCCTCCGTGCAGCGCAGCAACCCCGAGATGGAACGCCGCTGTCAGGAGGTGATCGACCGCTGCGCCGCGCTGGGTGAAGACAGTCCGGTGTTGTCGCTGCACGACGTCGGCGCGGGAGGCCTGTCCAATGCCGTACCGGAGTTGGTCAATGACGCTGGCCGCGGCGGACGCTTCGAACTGCGCGCCGTGCCCAATGACGAACCCGGCATGTCGCCGCTGGCGATCTGGTGCAATGAGGCGCAGGAGCGCTACGTGGTGGCCGTCGATCGCAAGCGTCTGGACGACTTCGTCGCCCTGTGCGAACGCGAACGCTGCCCCTTCGCCGTGATCGGCGAGGCCACAGCCGAACAGCAGCTGATGGTCGGCGACGGCTTGCTCGAGGAGACCGTGGTCGACTTGCCGATGGAGGTGTTGCTCGGCAAGCCGCCGAAGATGCTGCGCGAGGTACAGCACGTCAAGCCTCCGCGCCTGGCGCCGGCGCTCGACAAGATCCGGCTGGAGGAGGCCATCGACCGTGTGCTGCGTCTGCCTACGGTAGCCAGCAAGCAGTTCCTGATCACGATCGGTGACCGAACCGTGGGCGGGCTGGTAGCGCGTGACCAGATGGTCGGCCCCTGGCAGGTACCGGTGGCGGACGTCGGAGTCACTCTGAGTGATTTCCGTGGCCACACCGGCGAGGCCATGGCCATCGGCGAACGCCCGCCGCTGGCGCTACTCGATCCGGCCGCGTCCGGTCGCATGGCGATCGCCGAAGCGCTCACCAATATTGCGGCTGCGCCGATCGCCGCGCTCGGAGAAGTGCGCTTGTCGGCCAACTGGATGGCCGCCGTGGGGCATCTCGGCGAGGATGCCGCACTGTTCGACACCGTACAGGCCGTTGGCGAAGAACTGTGTCCACAGCTCGGCATCGCGATTCCCGTTGGCAAGGATTCGCTGTCGATGAAGACCGTGTGGGAGGAGGGTGGCGAGACGCGCGCGGTAACCTCTCCGCTGTCTCTGGTCGTCACCGCCTTCGCCCCGGTCAGCGACACGCGTCATGTCCTGACCCCACAGCTGCGGACCGACAGCGGCGACAGCGACTTGATTCTGGTAGACCTCGGCCATGGGCGAAATCGCCTGGGCGGTTCCGCGCTACTGCAGGTCTACGGACAGCTTGGCGACGAGGCACCCGACCTCGACAGTGCCGACATGCTGAAGGCCTTCTTCGAGGCAATTCAGAGGTTGAATTCCGACCGCAGCCTGCTCGCCTACCACGATCGCTCCGACGGCGGCCTGTTGACCACCGTATGCGAGATGGCATTCGCCGGGCACACCGGTGTGCGTTTGGAACTCGACCCTGAGGAAGATCCGCTGACGGCGCTGTTCAACGAAGAACTCGGCGCGGTGCTGCAAGTGCGCCATGCCGACGTCGACGAACTGCTGATGGTGTTCTCCGAAGTCGGTCTGGGCAGCCATGCGCGGGTCGTCGGCCGCCTCAGCGAGGACGACGCCGTCAGCATCCACGCCGGCGACCGCTGCATCTACCGGGCGGAGCGTTCGCGTCTGCACAAGACCTGGGCGGAAACCAGCTATCGTATGCAGGCCCTGCGCGACAATCCGAGCTGTGCCCAGCAGGAGTTCGATGTCCTCGGCGACGAGGGCGACTCCGGGCTGTTCGCGCGGCTCGGCTTCGACCTAGAGGAAAACGTCGCGGCGCCCTATATCGGTGAGGGTGCGCGGCCCCGCGTCGCCATTTTGCGCGAGCAGGGCGTCAACGGACAGATCGAAATGGCCGCGGCGTTCGATCGCGCCGGTTTCGAGGCTGTCGACGTGCACATGAGCGACGTCATCGCCGGGCGCGTCTCCCTGACGGATTTTCAGGGCATGGCCGCCTGCGGCGGGTTCTCCTACGGCGACGTGCTGGGCGCGGGCGGAGGCTGGGCCAAGTCGATCCGCTACAACACCCGCGCCAGCGAGGCTTTCCACGAGTTCTTCCAGCGCTCCGACAGTTTCGGCCTGGGCGTATGCAACGGCTGCCAGATGATGGCCCAGCTGCGTGACATGATCCCCGGCGCCTCGCACTGGCCGGATTTCGTGCGCAACGAGTCGGAACAGTTCGAAGGCCGTCTGAGCCTCGTGGAAGTGCTGCCGTCACCCTCGCTATTCCTGCGCGACATGCAGGGTTCGGTTATTCCCGTGGTGGTCTCACACGGCGAAGGTCGGGCCGTGTTCAGCGACAACACCGCCGAAGCGGTGGAGCAGGCCGGCCTGGTCGCGCTGCGCTACGTCGACCACCACGGTCGCGCCAGCACGCACTATCCGGAAAATCCCAACGGCTCTCCGCGCGGCATCACCGGACTGAGTTCCAGGGACGGACGCTTCACCATCATGATGCCGCACCCGGAACGCGTGTTCCGCACCGCGCAGCACAGCTGGCATCCGGCCGGTTGGGATGAAGACGGCCCCTGGCTGCGTATGTTTCGAAACGCACGAGTCTATGTTGGTTAGTATTTACAGATAGTTACCCAACTTATCTCGATTCTGTGTCACCCGGAGGCGCCCCCAGGCGCCTCCGCGTCATAGCCGCAAGAGGCCCCTCATGCTCGAAATCAGCATCCGATTCCCCGACGATTTCTCAACCCAGGCGCGTGCCGGCGTGCGCCTGGAGGGCGACGAGCTGCCCGAATACGGACAGGTCTGGATCTGGGATATGTTCTACGCCCAGACCGCGCACGCACTGGCGGGCAGCGAGGCTTTACACGAGCTGCGCGAGGATCTGGAACTGTGGGGCGTCAACATGTCCAGCAAGGTCTTCCAGCCGTTCGACCACATCCGCAGCAAGGGGCACCTCAACCTTCGCGAGAACTTCGCCCTCGACGAGACGATCGAGGGGGATGCGCTGGTCAGCCTGATCGTGACCGCGCAGCCCAAGGAAATGCCGCAGGTGGAAATCCGCAGCGGTCAGGCGCTCGCCCCGGAACTGCGTGCTGCCGCGGTGCTCGCGCTGGCGCAGCACTTCATCGACCTCAACGAGTTGTTCGCCAAGGAACTGCCGCTGCACATCCTCGCATTTCGCAAGTTCTACGGCGACGTCGTACCGGAAAGCGATCCGAGCAGTATCGAAAGCGCGCCGATGTTCGCGATTCAGAAGGCGCTGGAGTATTTCAACAGCGCCTCGCAGGGCTCCCGGCACTGACTCCGATCCTTCTTGAACCGGCCACGGCGCTGCCACGCGGCCGGTTGTGAGATATGCTGATCACTGACTGGTGTCCGCGGCAGCGGTCGCTGCACGGCACATGACGCTCCCCGGGATATCCTCATGTCTATTCGCTGCATCACCTTCGATCTCGACGACACACTGTGGTCCTGCAGGCCGGTGATCGCCGAGGCCGAACGCCGTTTCTACGCCTGGCTGACGGCCCGCTATCCAGCGCTTGCCTCGCACTACGACATTGACGCTCTGATCGCGCACCGCATCGAATACTTCCGACGGAACGAAGATCTGCGCCATGACATGACGCGTCTGCGCAAGCGCTGGCTGGCACAACTCTCGGCCGAACACGCGCTGGGCGAAGAGTGGGTGGAGGAAGGATTCCGCGTGTTCTGGCTGGCGCGCAACGAGGTCGAACTCTACGCCGAAGCGGCCTCGCTGCTCGAGGATCTGGGCAAACACTTTTGCATCGGCGCGATCACCAACGGCAACGCGGACGTACGTCACATCGGCGTCGATCATTTCTTCGACTTCGTGATCACCTCGGCCGAGGCCGGCGTCGCCAAGCCGCATCCGGATATCTTCGAGCAGGCGCTGAAGAAAGCGGACGTCAGAGCCGACGAATGCCTGCATGTCGGTGACGACATCGAGTGCGACATACTCGGAGCCCAAGGCCACGGGCTGCACACCGCATGGGTCAATCCCGAAGGGCTGCCCTGGAAGGAGGGCCGAGCGCCGGACGCAGAAGTCCGGCACGTCGGAGAACTGCGCGAGATCCTGGCGCGCTGGCAGACCCTCTGAGACCCGGGTCTGCCAGCGCTGGTTACGCGCCGCGCCTGTTTCAGTCGTCCATGGTCAGCACGACACGAGCTGAAGTCGAGCGTGTCCTCGGAGTCCTTGGGCATCCCAGTGGGCCAGCCACCGATACTGCGCCGGCCCAGGATCACCCGCGCGCCGCCAATGGCTTGGAGCGCCTCTGCGGGGTCGCCCGCCCGCGCTCCAGCGTTGCGCAATGCGTTGAAGGAGGTTATCCCAGCGCTGAGCAGAGTGGGCGCCCCCACTGATTCGGCATAGCCGCCGTCGTAGCTGACGCCGGCGATCTGGGCATTGTTGCAATTGACGAAATCGCCCGACCGGCAGGCTTCGCAGCGGAAGCAGTGCCTGCCCACGCCGACACGCTGTCCGGCAGAGAAGCCCAGCGCGTCGACGCGGCCGATGACCTCATGGCCCGGTACGCGCGGATACTCGACGCCTGGGAATGCGCCGTCTTTGACGAAGGCGTCGCTGTGGCAGATGCCGCAGGCTTCGATCTTGACGCGCACCTGGCCCGGAGCGGGTTCCGGAAGCGGGCGTTCGACCACCTCGTCCTGGGATCAGGTGGCGCGCCAAGCGCCGCCCAGGTTAATTCGCCATCGTCCGAATACTCGGCCACCGGAGCAAAAATCGCGTTCGCGCGCTAGGTGCTGCGAGAAGCCCCGCTGGGCAGTTTCAGGCTGATCAAGCCGGCCAGTGTGATCACGCCCACCAGCAACCACAAAACCGCATCTGGCCCGCGCGCCGCCGAAACGAAATCCAGCCCCGCCAGGCAGACCGCGGCGAGTCCGTTGGACAGACCCAGCGAAATCCCCGAACCCAGCGAACGGTTCTCCGGAAAGATGTCCTGCCCGATGATGACGCTAAGCGGCATGGTGGCGAACAGCGCGATGCCCAGCACGCCAAGAATCAGCCACTGTTCGAATCCGTGGCTGAGCAGAAAGGCCGTCAACAGCAGCGCACCCAACACGCTGGAGCCGAACAGCACTGCACGGCGGCCGATGCGGTCCGACAGATGTCCACCGCCAACGTTGCCGATGATGCCGACCACCAATAGCACGGTGATCAGCCCTGCGCCCTGGGTCAGGTCGTGGCCGCGCTCGTGCCAGAGCACCGGCAGATAGGTCACCACGCCGAAGATCGTCAGCGCGCGCAGTAGCGAAAACGCAACCAGCAAGCTCATCGGGCCGATGTGCTTGCGCCAAGCGATCGGTTGGGCCTCGGGATGGCGCGGAGGCTGTACTGGCAATTGCTTCCACAGCAGCGCCACGCTGACCAGCGCAGGCAGTGCCAATAGCCAGAGATAATGAAGTCCCCAGTACACCACCACCAGACTGGCGATCAGTGGCCAGATGCCGCGGCCGAGTTCGCCGCCGACCAGGAACAGCGACATGCCCAAACCACGCCGGGTGCCGCTCAGCGAACGCGCACCGGCGAGCGCCTGCGGATGGAACAAGGCGCTGCTTATGCCGATCAACACCAGCGCGGGTATCAGCAGCCAGATATTCGGTGCCAGGCCGATCATCGCCGCTGCCAGACTGGAGCCCAGTACGCCGCAGATGATGAACCAGCGGCCACCGATTTGGTCGGCGAACCAGCCGCTGAAGACCTGTAGTGCCTGACCGATCAGCAGTGCCGACATCACGCTGCCGGCCAGTTGGGTGCTCTGGTGCAGCCCCAGGAGTACCGCCGGCAGGATACCCGGCAGGTAGTTGGCCGAACCGTCGTTGAGGAAATGCAGCCAGCTCAGGCCGGCAAGGCGTTTGTATTGCGGCGCTTGTACGGCCTCGGCCGTCGCGCCCGTCTCAATTGCAGAGCTGGTTGCGCTCATTAATTCATCCGTCGTGTGTTGTTTTCGGACAGGCCTGCCGCCAACGAGTCCGCCGGCAGGAGCGTGATCGACAACTGTATACCGACTGATCGGTTTGTTCCATGGCACCAACAACGCGGAAATAATGCCGTTGATCCGCTGATGCCCCCCTCAGAGCAGCGGTCTGAGCGCGGTCCAAACGTTGTCCAACAGCCGTTGCTGGGCTCTGGCCTTTGGATGAATTCCGTCAGCCTGCATCAGCGCGCGGTCGGTGGCTACGCCCCGCAGAAGATGCGCCACAAGCGGCGTATGCGTCTCGCGGGCGACCTGCGCATAAACGTTCTCGAAGGCGCTGACGTAGGCCGGGCCGTAGTTGGGTGGCAAGCGCACGCCGAGCAGCAGAACGCGCGCGCCGGCATCGCGGCCTAACCCGATCAAGCGTCGCAAGTTCCCGCGCATCACCTGCAGAGGTGTTCCGCGCAAACCATCGTTGCCACCTAATTCGATGATCAGAAGCGCTGGATGATAGCGCTCGAGCGCCTTGGGAAGGCGCTGCAGTCCGCCCGAGGTGGTATCGCCGCTGACACTGGCATTGATCACCCGATACCGATAGCCTTGCTGATGTAGCCGCTGCTGGAGCAGGCTCACCCAGCCAGCCCTCGGATCGAGCCCGTAACCTGCGCTGAGGCTGTCGCCGAGGACCAGAATGTCCCGCTGTTCACCGGCGGCAGCCCACGGCGGGCAGGCCAGCACGAACAGCGCCGCACATGCAAACAGAACTGTGGAGAATCTTCGTTTCATGGATGCCAGTGTACCGTTTCGGAGCTGGGTTCCGGCCCTGATTTCCCTGCAGTCGGACTCGCGCGGGCTCAAACCTGAGGCACGCAGGCAGCGAGCGGGGCGTCCGCGGTGAGTCAATCATCCGGACCAGTGGTAGTCAGCGCCCGCAACCTAGCCAAGTCCATCGTCGGCCCCAGCGGTGAGCTGAGCGTTCTACGCGATGTTTCACTCGAGGTCATGGCCGGCGAATCCGTGGCGATTCTCGGCGCCTCGGGCTCGGGCAAATCGACTCTGCTCGGACTGCTGGCCGGCCTCGACCGCCCGAGTTCGGGGGAAATCTCGCTGGCCGGACAGAGTCTCTCCATGCTCAACGAGGACGGCCGGGCGCGGCTGCGGGCCGGCAAGGTGGGATTCGTATTCCAATCCTTCCAACTGCTGCCGGGCCTGACCGCGCTGGAGAACGTCATGCTGCCGCTCGAACTGCTGGGACGCCCGGCCGACGAAGTCGCGCGCGACGCACTTGCACGCGTCGGACTGAGCGAACGGCTTCGTCATTATCCGCACCAACTCTCCGGTGGAGAACAGCAACGCGTGGCGATCGCGCGTGCCTTCGTCGCCCGTCCGGCCGTGCTGTTCGCCGACGAGCCGACCGGCAATCTCGACGAAAGCAGCGGAAGTCAGGTCACCGAACTGCTGTTTTCGCTCAATGCGGAGGAGGGGGCGGCCCTGGTACTAGTCACCCACGATCCGGCGCTGGCGGCGCGTTGCAACCGTCGTTACAAGCTGATCGGCGGAGCGCTGCAGCCGTGAACACGCCCACCGAGCGCGCCTCGATCTGGCCGCTTTTCCGGCGCGCGCTGCGCCGGGACCTTCGCGCAGGCTCGCTGCGGATCATCGCCCTGGCCCTGACCGTCGCGGTCGGGGCGATTTCCGCGGTCGGCCTGTTCACCGACCGGGTCGGGCTGGCCATGAACCAGCAGGCCGCGGCCTTGCTGGGCGGCGACCTGCTGGTGCGCTCAGCCGAACCACTGCCGGCAGCAATGACTCGCCAGGCCGCTGCAATCGGTCTGGAGACGACCGTCAGCCTGCGCTTTCCAAGCGTGGTCCTGCATGGCGAGCAGACACTGCTGGTCGACGTACATGCCGTGGGCAGCCGCTATCCGCTGCGCGGCGACATCCGCACTCAGAAGGCTCCCGACGGCACGGTGGAGGTGCGCAAGCACCCGCCGCCGGCGGGTACGCTGTGGCTTGACCGCAACGGCCTCGCGCGCCTGCATCTGAATGTTGGCGACGAGGTACAGCTGGGCCGCAAGCGCTTCAGGATAGGCGCCGTGCTGCGCGACGATCCCGGCCGCGGCGGCGGCCTGCTGCAGTTCGCGCCACAGGCCTTGATCGCCTCCGCGGACCTGGCAGGCAGCGGACTGATCACGGCTCAGAGCAGGGTCGGCCACACGCTGTACATGGCCGGCCCGCCGGCGGCGGTCGCGCGCATGCGTGGATGGCTGGACTCGCATCTGCCGCCGGGCGCGAGGGTCCAGGGGCTACGCGACGGCACCCCCGAAGTGCGCGCGGCGCTGGAGCGCGCGCAACGCTTCCTCGGACTCGCGGCACTGGCTGCGGTGCTGCTCGGTGGCGGAGCCATCGCCGTTGCCACGCGTGAGTTCGCACGCCGCGAGGCCGATCATGCAGCAATTATGCGCTGTCTGGGCGCGACACCACGGTTGCTTCTGCAGCTGACGCTGCTGCGCCTGCTCAGTGTCGGAGTCGCAGGCAGCCTGCTGGGCCTCGGGCTCGGCTATCTCGCCCAACGCGGCCTCGTCGCGCTGCTTGCGGGATGGTTCGGCACCGCACTGCCGCCGCCCGGCTTCGGCGCGGCGCTGGTGGGTATCGGCAGCGGCCTGCTGACGCTGGCCGGCTTCGGGCTGATACCAGTGCTGCGCATCAAGGACGTGCCACCGCTGCGCATCTTGCGTCGCGAGCTTGCACCTCCACCGCCCTCGGCCTGGCTGACCGCCGTCGCGGCAATCCTGGCGCTAGGTGCGCTGGCCTGGTGGCAAACCGGGGATGCGCGCCTGACCGGCTGGGTGCTCGGCGGGGCGGGAGCAAGCGTACTGGCGCTCTGGCTGTGTGGCTATCTGCTGGTCACACTGCTGACACGTTGGCATCCGCGGCGCGGCGGCTTCGGCATGCGTTTCGGCTTGCGCAGCCTGGCGCGGCGCCGTGAGATGGGGGCGGTACAGTTGGCCGCCGTGGGACTGGGGCTGACCTCCTTGCTACTGCTGGCGTTCGTGCGGGCAGATCTGCTCTCAAGTTGGCAGGCCAGCCTGCCGGCCGATGCACCCAACCAGTTTGCGATCAACATACAGACCGGCGAGCGCGGCGCGCTGAACAATTATTTCAAGGCGCATGATCAGGCGCCGCCCAAGCTGTATCCGATGGTCCGCGGCAGGCTGAGCAGCATCAACGGCAAACCGGTCAGCGCGCAGGACTATGCCGATCCACGCGCCAGGAACCTGGTGCGGCGGGAGTTCAACCTGACCTGGGCCGAAAGCCTGCAAAAGGGCAACAAGGTCATCGCAGGGCGTTGGTGGAACCGGGGCGGTAAGGGTTTTTCCGTGGAGGAGGGCATTGCCAAGACGTTGGGTCTCAAACTCGGCGACACGCTCGGCTTCGACGTCGCCGGCCAGCACGTCAGTGCGCGCATCGACAGCCTGCGCACCGTGCAGTGGGACAGTTTTCGACCCAACTTTTTCGTCGTCGCGCATCCCGGCCTACTCGACGGGCTGCCTGCATCTTGGATGACCAGTTTCCACCTTCCTGCGCAACGTGATGCCTTCCTCGCCGGGCTGGTGCGGAGCCTTCCGGGAATCACCCTGTTCGACGTCGACACGCTGTTGGGGCAGGTGCGGACCATCATCGAGCGCGCGGTGTGGGCCGTGCAATACGTATTCGCGTTCTCGTTGCTTGCCGGCATTGTGGTGCTGTTCGCGGCCATCGATAGCACGCGCGGCCAGCGACGGCGCGAGGCGGCGCTATTGCGTACCCTGGGCGCGTCCAATGCTCAGCTGCGGACCACGGTGACCAGTGAATTCCTGCTGCTGGGCTTGATCTCCGGCCTGCTCGCCGCAACCTTTGCCAGTGGTGTCGGCTATGTGCTCGCGACACGGGTCTTCGATCTCGTCTATCGTTTCGATCCATGGCTGTGGCTGGCCGGCTTGACGGCAGGAGGGCTGGGCGTGTTGATTGTCGGCCTGTTAGGCACACGAACCGTTCTGCGCACACCGCCGCAGGACGTGTTGCGCTCGGCGCTCTGAACCCCGTAGCGCAGGAAGGAATTCTCACGATGCCAGAAGTCGGAACACAATCCGTTTCCAACGAGGCGCCCGTCGATACGGCGGTGCTGCTGGACGAATCCTTAGCCGCCGAGCGTCTGGCAGCAATGCGTCTGGCCCTGCAGTGGCTGGACGAAGCCGGTGAACCTGAACGCCTGGAGGCAGACGGGCGCGTGGTCGCCGTGCTGCTACAGGGGATCGGCAGCGATCCCGACACGCTGCTGGCGGCCGTGCTTGCCGACGCGCGCCTGCGCGACAGTCGCCCCCTGGCGCAGATCGAGGCACACTTCGGCGCCACCATCGCCGGCCTCGTCGAACGCATCAACTGGCTAAACACCTTCCGCGAGAGCCAGGAGGAGTTCGTCCGCCCGCCGGAACAGGCCGAGCACGTACGTCGCATGCTGCTCGCCATGGCCGAGGACGTGCGCGCCGTGCTGGTGCAGCTCGCCTACCGCGTCGAACGGCTGCGCAAGCTGGGGGCGGAAAGCTACGAGAAGCGCCGCTTCTTCGCCCGCGAAACCCTTGAAATCTATGCCCCGCTGGCCAACCGGCTCGGCATAGGCCAACTCAAGTGGACGCTCGAAGACTTATCCTTCCGCTACCTCGAGCCGCAAGAATACAAGCGCCTAGCCAAGAGCCTCGAAGAACGGCGCGAGGAACGCGAACGCTACGTGCAGTCATTCGTCGAGGAGCTGCGCACAGCGCTGGAGAACGAAGGGTTCGCCGCCGAAGTCTACGGCCGTCCCAAACACATCTACAGCATCATGAAGAAAATGCGCCGCAAGCACCTGGCGCTGGAGGACCTGTACGACCTCCGCGCAGTGCGCGTGCTGGTCGACAAGGTCAGTACCTGCTACGCGGTACTCGGCGTGGTGCACGCGCTGTGGCCGCATATCCCCAAGGAATTCGACGACTACATCGCCAACCCCAAGGAAAACGGCTATCAATCGCTGCACACGGCCGTTGTCGGTCCCGGCGGCAAGGCCGTCGAGGTACAGATCCGCACCCACGACATGCATGCCTTCGCGGAACAGGGCGTGGCCGCGCACTGGCGCTACAAGGAAGGCGGGCGCCAGGACCAGACCCTGGAGCGCGTCATCCACTCACTGCGTCAATTGCTGGACCACCGCGACGACGACGAGGAATTGCTCGAAGGCTTTCACACCGAACTGTTCGGCGATCGCGTGTTTGCCTTCACGCCGCGTGGCGACGTGCTCGATCTGCCGCGCGGCTCCACGCCGCTCGACTTTGCCTACATGGTGCATACCGAGGTCGGCCATCGCTGCCGTGGCGCCAAGGTCAACGGGCGCATCGTGCCGCTGACCTACGAGCTGAAGTCCGGGGAGCAGGTCGAGGTGCTCACAGCCAAGGAGGGCAACCCCAGCCGCGACTGGATGAACCCCAACACCGGCTATCTACACACTTCCAACGCACGCTCCAAGGTGCGTCACTGGTTCACACAGCAGGATCGCGACCGCAATCTCGCCGAGGGGCGCGCGATTCTCGAACGCGAGGCGCAGCGACTCGGCGTCGGCGCTCCCGACATGGATGGCCTGGCGCGCCGCTTTCATGCGCAGACCCACGAGGAGCTGCTGCTCTCGATCGGCCGCGGCGACGTGCGTCCCGGACAGCTGGCCGCCGCCCTGCAGCCGGCTCAGGAAACTCCCGAGCTGCCGATCAGCGCGCCTCGCAAACCCCAGACGACGGGCAAGAACGGGCAGGACAGCGTTCGCGTACAGGGTGTCGGAAACCTGCTGGTACAGTTCGCCAACTGTTGCAAACCCGTCTCCGGTGATCCGATCGTGGGGTATATCACCAAGGGCGAGGGCGTGACGGTACACCGCAGCGATTGCCCCAATATCCTAAATATGCCGGACGAACAGCGCCGCCGTCTGGTAGAGGTCGACTGGGGCGAGCGTCCGCAGAGCTATCCGGTCGACATCCACATCGAGGCTTTCGACCGCCAGGGCTTGCTGCGCGATATCACTAACACGCTCACCAACGAAAAGATCAACGTGCTGGCGGTGAACACGCGTACCAACCGCGACGACCAGAGCGTGAACATGGACCTGGAAATCGAGATCGTGGACCTGACCCAGTTGGGGCGCGTGCTCGACCGACTCAGCCAATTGCCCAACGTGCTCGGCGCCGAACGCCGGCGCTGATCAGCGCCGGCTGCGCAGCCAGTTCTGCAGGACCGACGGCTACATCGGCGCCGCGATGCCGTAGCCCTGCGGCAGCATCTCGGAATCGTCGGCCAGAAGCCTACGCAAGCCTTCGTCCTCGACATGCGTGAAGACGGGCAGGTTTGCCCAGGGCGCGGAAGGCGGCGTCTTTGCGCAAAGCGTTGCCGGGATCATGCAGCAGAGCACAGGTGTCGAATTTGACCCACTCCAGCGGCAATTGCACCAGCACGTTCAGGACCAGACTCTCGAAATCGACATCCAGAGCCCAGCCCACCCCGATCTCACAGCCGGCTTCGATCATGGCGCTGACACGCGTCGTTCAAAACCGGCTGCCCAGCCGGCATATGGGCCTGAAAGCCATCGACATAGCCGTTCATGCGAAATCGATTACATCTCAAATCGGAGACGCACATATTGTAGGTCTTCCCATGCAGGTATGCATGGGGATCGAGGCGCAACAGGTGCCCGTGCAAACGGAAAACGCGTCGCGCATAGAAACGGATGCCCTCGAACACGCCGTCGCCGTAAAGCAATCCGTGGTCGAAGATGGAGACATTCGCCTCGGTGGCTGCGACGAATAGACCATTCAGCCAACAGGCCGGTGGATCGATCTCAGGCATGAAGCGCGTCCTCCGTGACGGCCTGGAAAACCCGACGGCCCCGCGGTGCGTCGTCGATACCGGGTCTCTGTACTAAAAAACGGCGTATAAAAACGATTCTTTGTTGAGCCAATGTGCATTGAGACTGTAACAACGGCGTCTTGCCGTCGGCAGATGCAGCTCGGGGAGATTCACGGGAATGTTGGCCTTGACTGTTGAGAGTGTCCGGCCGCTTCGATGCGATGCGGGTCGTCTGTGCACATGCCGATCAGAAGCCGGTTGCGATGCGCATCGGCGTAGCGGCCTTGCACGCGCCGACGTCGAGATCGCGGCGTCGGAGAGGGCGCGGACAGGAAGGACGTGCACATGCGCTAAGTGCAAATGTCGCCGCCGTGAGCTTTTTTGGCAAACGCAGAGGTGTGTCGCACGCGTATGGCTATCTTCGCCGAAATGCTTGGCCCCCGACGTTTCGTCCCGCTGCTCCCATGGCCTTGGCGCAGCGCCGATATAACTTCTGAGCAACGTCGGACGCATGGTTCCCGTGCGCGCGGCCTTTGCGCGGGTGAAACCATGCCTTCTGCGCCCGCCGCAGGGAGCGTTGGCCTGCCTACGTTAGCGGATCAGGCCGAGCACCCACCACCACAAATAGTCCAAAGGCCACAGCAAGACGATCGTGATGACAGCCGTCATCAGGCACATACGTACCACCTGTCTGTACGTCAGTGCACTGGTCTGAACGGCGACGATCAATGGCGGTGCTTGATAGGGCAGCAGAACGGTGGAGAAGCCGATCACCTGGGTCATGGCGACGGTCTGTGGTAGCCAACCGGTGGCATGGCTCAGCGACGTAATCATCGGTGTCATGATGGCAGGAACGGCGGGAAGGGTAACCACCAGGCCGATCAGGGCAGACAAGGCGGAAAGGAGGCCGAAGGTGTGCGTCGGTGCGGTGGTAGATAACGGTAGGGCGTCGAGAACCCATTTGGCGATCAGGGTGCCGAGGCCACTGTGGTCGGCCACGACGCCCATGCTGACGATGCCTGCGACATAGAACACCGGCTCGAAACCCAGGGAACGGAATGGTTTTGGAGCGAGCAGTCCACTGCCCGGGAACAGGCATACGAGCGCTACCAGCATGCCCACCCAGGCGGCCGAGATGCCGAGCCAGGAATCGGTGGCCCACATGACCACTGCCGCCAGCAGCAACAAAGTCAAGTGCCGTTCACTTCGGGTAACCGGGCGGCGTTCCAGCGATTCCTCATGCCGTTTCTGGGTTGGGCGATCGCGATAGAGCAGGATCAGCAGGGCGATGAGGAACAAGGTCTTGACCAGTCCAAGCACGGGAAAGTGGAGCAGCAGATAACCGTCGTAGGTCGGCGTTTTACCGAGCACCGTTTGCACGGTACCGACGAAGACATTGTTCGGCACGTTGGCGGGAAGGACGGCGAAGGCGGGGAGATAGGTACCGAAGACGCCAGCCATAAGGATACCCAATTGTCCCTTGCTGCCCTCGGCATAGCCGAGGCGGTCGGCCAGCGCCTGGAGGATCGGGAGCATCAGCACCACGCGACCCATGGCCGACGGCATCACGAACATCATGCCGACCCCGAACAGGACCACGCCCAGAATGGTTCTGACCGATGAACCTTCGATCATCGGTGCCAGGCGTTCCGCCAAACGATCCTCCAGGCCGGTGTGGCGTATGGCGGCGCTGATCACTACCCCGGAAAGCACCAGCCACGTGGCGTCGGAGGTAAAGCCGCTCAGGACGTCGCTGGCCGGCGCGATTCCGGCGACCATACAGAAGGTGAAAAAGACGAAGGCGGTCAACCATTCCGGCAGCCACCCTGTCGCCCATAAACCGATAGCGAACAGGATGACGACGGCTGCCTTAAACGTCTGGCCGTCGATCGGAGGCCAGACAAGAAGCGCGCAGACCACGGCAATAGCGATCAGAACCAGGATGTGCTTGACCGGTAGTTCGATGTGCGCAGGCAGCCAACGGCCGCCGGATTCAGCGTTGGACAGAGGCTCGGTGGACATCGGTTCGTTCCTCCCGGATGCAATCAAAGGGCTGAGTGCACTCTCGTCGATTTTCACGGAAGGGACAATTCATGAATTTCGGGGGAGCCTTCGGAATCCCCGAAGTCTTCGGTTGTCGTTGCCTTTATTCCTCCTGGGTTTCCCAGGTTGTACGTATGATGGCGGCAATGGCCGATAGTAACGGTGCGGTGGGGCGTCCGGACGCGTAGGCGAAACCGAGACAGGCGTCTCCAACGTAGTCCTCCAGCCTGAAAAAGTCGTCCTGAACGGGGGAGGATGGGGCCGGATCGTTCTCGTGTACGAACCCGATGCCGACGCCTTTCTCGATTAACTCCCTGGTGATGTTCTCGTTGGCGACGCAAACGACATGACTGGGGCGAATCCGATGTCTGTCCAGGATTTCTCCTGCGACATGATGGCAAATCGTGCCTGGTACGGGGAGCACCCAGGGGAGGTCCGTAATGGGTTCGACGCCGTGAATTCGTGCTGCCCATGCTGCCGGGGCGGCTGCCCGCACGCGGAAATTGCGGAGTTCAAGCAGCGTGAGATCCGGCATGTTCGACGAGCATGCGGTGATGGCGTAGCCTCCGTCGAGATGCCCTTTGACAATGTCTTCGAGAATTTGCGGAGACGGCAGGGTGCGGAAGGTGAGTGCGATACCAGGATAGTCACGAGCCTGGGCTTCGAGCAATCGCTCAAGACGCAGCGATCTAAGGTTGGGGGGGATGCCGAGAACGATGTCTCCCTGCATCTCCTTGCCGATTCTGGTCGCTTCGCTGAGGAGGTCGTCGCGAATGGCGAGCAGATGCTCCGCATGAATCAATATCCGCCGGCCGGCTTCGGTCGGCACCATCCCGCGCGCCTGACGCTCGAACAGGCTGAAGCCGAAGCTTTCCTCCAACGTTTTGACGTGCCCGCTCAAGGTCGGCTGCGATAAAAACAACCGATCCGCGGCCCGGGCGATACTGCCCGAACGCGCGATGGCGACGATGGTGCGCAGTTGATGAATGTCCATGACGATCCGGCTACGGATTGGGCAGTTCCGGTATCTACTCGACCATCCTGGGGAGGCGGTCGTATCGGCCTCGCAGAGCGAATTCCGAGGGTAGCTGGCCGATGATTTTCCGGAACACGGTCGCAAAGGCACTCTGGCTAGCATACCCCAAGTCCATGGATACGGTCAGGACGGATTGTCCATCGCTGAGCCGAGGCAGCGCTTCCATCATCCGTAACCGCTGGCGCCATTGCCGGAAGGTGAGGCCGGTTTCCTGAATGAACAGACGGGCCAGAGTACGCGTACTCGAATTGGTGAAGTCGGCCCAGTCTTCCAGACTGCGGTTATCGTCCGGGTGTTCGATCATGAACGACAGAATAGGCCGCAGCCGGCGGTCGTCCGAAGTTGGCAAATGGAGGTTTGCCATGTCGTCGGCCAGCCGAATCTGATCGGTGATCGCCAACATGATCCGCAGATGCTCGGTCACCTGTTGGTATGACGTAGGCAGGGTCAGACCGAAGGTAAGCAGCTCACGCAGCAGGGGCGGCACATTCAGAACTTTGCACGCGCTGGGCAGCCCTTCAATTTCTTCGGTTCGCACGTAGACGTTATGGACGTCAAGGTCATCGAGGGCCTCAACCTGATGGACGACGCCGGGAGGAATCCACATTGCCTGTTGCGGTGAGCCGACCCAGATCCGCCCTACGGTGCGCACGCGAAAACGCCCCTGAATGGGATAGATAAGTTGCCCTTTCCTATGGTTGTGCGGCGTCCCGTGAAGACCTTTGGATAAGCGGTTTGGTAGCAGAAGAACAGGACAATCGGCATCTTCGATCGTGGTGAGTCGGTCCGTGCTCGGCGTTTCCGCTGGCACCTGATTTTTGACGTGGCCTGGCATGTTCGCGCGCTACCCACTATCCGGGAATGACTGTGATTACCATCGCTCAACGGGCTCTGTTATCAGGCGATGGACAATCGGGAAATCAGTTCGCTTTTTCTAACGCGCGTCAGCCGCGTGATGCACTTCTGTTGCGCGTTGCTGTTTCTATAATCGATGAATCGCTGCCCTAGCAATCACGCTTGTGTTACAGGGCGATCACCATTCTTGCGCTGTGTGCGGAACGTTGTAAGGCCATCGAGAACGTCCTGACGCAGGCCGAGGAACCAGAGGCCCTTGTTTCAATAAGGCTCTCTTTTAAGATTTGTCATGGATGCCGGTGCCGGTATCCCCACTCCACGATGATTCCGCCGTCCCAGCGCAACCCGACGGGATTCCCTGTTCGGAATTTCCGCGTCCAGTCAGTTTTATGTGGGCATAAATAAGCAGGGCGTCACTTTCACGGGACAAAATGGCGCGTTTGAGAGAGACGGCATCTCATGAACTGACAAAAATAGACGCATCGTTAACTTCCGGTCTTTTTTCAGGAGGCCATGCGTCATGCGAATGAGCGATTCCCAATATTATCGTTATGGGCGCCATTTGGTTTTGCCCGAGATCGGCGTAGCAGGGCAGGAGAAACTACTTGATGCGAAGGTCGTTCTCATCGGCAACGGCGGTCTCGGTTCGCCCTGCGCGATGTATCTGGCGGCAGCGGGGGTGGGAACCATAGGTCTGATGGATTTCGACGTCGTCGACATTTCCAATCTGCAGCGACAGGTACTGTATCAGACCGACCAGGTAGGCAAGCCGAAGGCCGCAATGGCAGCCCATCGCCTGAAGGCGCTCAATCCCGATACGCGAGTGGTGACGTATGAGGAAGCGCTGACGTCCCAGAATGCGATGGACATATTCGCCGACTACGACATTGTCGTCGACTGCACCGACAATTTCGCTACGCGCTATCTAGTCAACGATGCCTGTGTGCTGTCTGGCAAGCCCGATGTCTACGGCAGTGTTTTTCGCTTCGACGGCCAGGCAACGGTATTCGGGATGCCTGACGGTCCCTGCTATCGCTGCTTGTTCCCCGTGCCGCCTCAGCCTGGCGAGGTTGTGACCTGTTCCGAAGGCGGCGTTTTCGGCGTTCTTCCCGGTCTGATCGGCGTGGTTCAAGCCACCGAGGTCGTCAAGCTGATTACCGGTATGGGCGAGGGGCTGGTGAACCGCCTACTGCTGCTCGACGCTACGTCGATGCGCTGGCGGGAAATCAACGTCGAGCGTAACCCTGATTGTCCGATCTGTGGTCAGCATCGGACGATCCACGAACTGATGGACTACCGCAGTTTCTGCGGGATGAAGCCAAACGGTGCATCGGTCGCTTCCATTTCCGCCGCCAGTCTGCTCGAGCGTATGAACAACGGTTGGGACGGCGTCGTCGTTGATGTCCGAGAACCGTTCGAGCGGGACCGGGACGGTTTTATCGGCGGTTCGAGACTCATTCCCGTCAACGAGCTGGTTGACCGTTTTCACGAACTCGAAGACGCCCGCGGTCGCGAAATCGTCGTTTACTGCCAGAACGGCGTCTGCAGTATCAACGGCGCAAAAATTCTACAGACCCGCGGCTTCGAGGTTGCCTTGCTCGATAAGGGGTTCGGCGACTGGCTCGCTGTCACGACCCCATGACCGCCATGTCCAACCCATCTAACGTCCTTCACGCCAAGCAGACAGGTCAGGAGACGAAGCCCATGGTTACTTTGCAAGGTCAAGACGTCGATCGCGTCGTGATGACCGGTGGCGCACACAAGGATCTGCTGGATCACTGCCTTCGGAAGTTGGAAGAACGGTATCAGGAAGGCGAGACTCCGGAGCCCAAAGCCTATGGGCTGATCGGCGGTACGGTGGAAAACGGCACGCTGACCGTCAGTCAGATCGCGCCGCTACGCCGCAATGCCCGGCTGACCGAGCCGCATCGCAGTTTCATGGACGACATCCTTAATCGTTATGCAGTAGCGTCGGTGACGCCCCTGGAACGGCGCGGATGGGTTGCCGATCCCAGGGAGTCGCGCCGGATTCTCACCGATTTCGATCAGCAGCAGCTCGAACTGGTCGGCACCTACCACATGCATCGTGTGTCGTGGAAAGGGGATTCACTGCGCGATATGCCGACCGAACTGGACACTGTGCTAGCCGAGGACACCGACCTGTTGATGTTCATCATCTCGGTCGTCGATCCGAGCAGTCCTATCGTTCGTGCCTTCTACGAGGGTGACTGCGCCGCAGAAATTCCGCTTACCGCCTAAGCAGCAGCGATCCCGACTAGGGGAGGGCAGGACCATGCACGTCATATCAGACTCCACGGGTATCCCATCGATGGGGCATGGACACATCGTCGGCCAGATTGCCGATTCGCAGTTTTTCGGCAACGGATACAGTACCCCGGAAACACGCTGGATATTTTCCGATCTCAGACGTTTGCAACGCTGGCTGGACGTCGAGGTCGCGCTGGCTCAGACACAGTCGGAGATCGGCATGATTCCCGAGGAAGTGGGCGACATCCTGGCGTCCACGGCTCGGATCGAGCGGCTCGATCTGGATGCCATCGGCGACGATATTGCCTCTTCCGGCCACTCGCTGGTTCCTCTCCTCCGTGCATGGCAGAAGACGTTGCCGCCAACGGCAGCCCAATACGTGCATTTCGGGGCAACGACGCAGGACATACAAGATACCGCCCAGTCCCTGGAGATTGCCGAATCCCTGGATCTGATCGAACGGGACCTGCTGGCGGTCGTCGTCGAACTGGCACGTCTCGCCGAAGAAAACCGCGATACGGTCACGATTGGTCGTAGCCATGGACAGCACGCGCTGCCGACCACGATGGGGCTGAAGTTCGCCATCTGGCTCGACGAGACGCTACGTAATCTTGAACGTCTGCGGGTGTGTCGACGCACCGTCTGTGTGGCCCAGTTGTTCGGCGGTGTCGGAACCATGGCGGCATTCGGCCGCTTCGGCGTCGATCTTCTGGAGCGATTCGCGGGCCGTCTCGGTCTGCGCGCGCCCGATGTGGCCTGGCATACCGCGCGTGATCGGGTGGCCGAGTTTCTGTCCACGCTGGCTCTGGTCAGCGGCGGGCTGGCCAATATCGGCAACGAAATAGTCCAGTTGGCAAAGACCGATGTGGGCGAACTGGCGGAGCCGTTCGAACTCGGCAACATCGGCAGTTCTACCATGCCGCATAAGCGCAATCCGGAACTGAGCGAGCGCGTGGTGGTGCTGGCCAGGCTGGTCAAGCAGACGGCGAGTCTCGGCTTCGAGGCCCTGTGCAACGAGCATGAGCGCGACTATCGGGCGGTCCGTCTGGAATGGGTCGCGATCGCCGACGCCGTCTTGCATACCGCCGCAGCGCTCGAGCTGATGAAGAAGATTCTGAGCGGGCTGGTCGTGAATTATGAACGAATCGCCGCCAACGTCGAAGAGGCTGCCCAGAATATCTGCTCCGAGGCGCTCATGTTCCAACTTGGTTCCCGCCTGGGCAAAAGTGCGGCGTATCAAGTGGTCTACGACGCCGTCTTCCTAGGGCGGGAGGCCAACGGTTCGCTGGTCGACCGGCTTCTGGAGGATATGCGGGTAGCAGGCCATTTCGACCGCGATGCACTGATCGACACGGTGACGCCGGCCAATCACCTGGGGAGCGCCGGACGCCTGATCGAGGGCGTCGTCAAGCGGGCGAGGGATGTTCTCACCAGTGCGTCGTCGGTCGGCGCCGATACCCTGGATGCCGCTAGAGCGAAAGCCTAGTTCGCTCGACTTCCAGCAGAAATCCCCCCAAATTCATGGAGAAATCCGTTATGTCGAACGCAGATCTTTCAGTCATGGAAATCGCGACCCTGCCCGACGCCGATCCAGCAGTCGTCATCGAGTACACCGACCCTCAGGAGGGATTCAAGGGTTGGCTGGTCATTGATGGGGTCGACCACGACCTATGCGCCGGAGGACTGCGGGTGCAGAAGACGCTGACGGCGGATGCCCTCAAAGGGATGGCGCGCAACATGAGTCGCAAAATGCGTGTTTGGGGAATGCCGATCAATGGAGCGAAGTCGGGAATTGCCTACGATCCGCTGGCCCCCGGCAAAGATGCCGCGGTGGCTCTTTTCATGAAGGCGATCAAGCCGTACCTGATGACATCGTATTCGATGGGGGCCGATCTCAACACTCAGATGGATACCCTTGAGAGACTGGCGCACGAAATCGGAGTGCCTTCGATCAAGATGGCTATTGCCAATGCCCAGAACTTGAGTTTGGAGGAATACGAGAGCCGCTATGCGCTGCTCGGACAGCGGACGCACGGCGATTGGACGCTGGGTTCGCTGCGGGCAGGTTGGGGGGTAGGCACGGCAGCCCTGGCGCTGCTGGATAACCTGGGGCTTCCACGCAATGAAGCGACCGCTGCGGTTCAGGGCTTCGGAACCCTGGCCAAGGCGAGCATCGTCGCTCTACTCGAGGCCGGCGTGCGCATTGTTGCCGTGGCCGATGTGGAAAAATGCCTGATAGACCGTTCCGGTCGCGGGCTGGATATGCAGGTTTTGCTGCGCACGCACGGCACGCTGCTACCCGACCCAGAGAGCAGTACCGACGTTGAGGTGACTCCGCGCGAAACCGTTCTCGAAACGGCGTGCGACGTTCTGCTTCTGGAAGCCGTGGAAAATACCGTGACCGCTGCAAACGTGGAGCGGATACACGCCAAAGGCGTCGTACCCGGCGCCAATCTGGCGGTCGCGGACGAGGCGGTCCGGGTGCTTCATTTGCGCAACATCCCGACGCTGCCGTGCTTCGTCGCCGGCAGCGGGGGATCGGTGGCTATGAACGGGTTGTTTGGCCCAGCTGCCGAGCCGAGCGCTGCGCAGGTTCTGGATTTCATCAAGACGTCCATGGATGACATGGTGGCCCATCTCCTGTCCGCATCGCGCGAGCAAGGCATCACGCCGACCGAAGTCGCATTGCATCTGGTCGAGCAGGGCGCCGCAGCCGACCGCTCCAAGCCATACGCGGCTTGACACGGACGCGCTTGGCCGGGGAGTTTCTCCCCGGCCATCCGATCGCCTACTAATCCACCCGCGAGGACGAGATGGCAGTTCATCCCATAGACTTCGAACTTCAGGCGGACGCCTATTCGACGCCCGAATTGCGTGCGATTTTCGACGAACGAGCCAGGTTGTCCCATTGGTTGCGGTTCGAAGCCGCACTGGCCGAGACACAAGGCGAGCTTGGCGTCATTCCGCAAGCCTCTGCCGCCTGCATCGTCGAGACTGCCGCGGTGGAACGGCTCGATCTCGATGCGATCCGAAAGGGTTACCAGATCAGCCGCAATTCGGTCATTCCGGTCCTGAAAGCGTTGCGCATCGCTTGCGGATCGGAGCACGGCGAGTTCGTCCACCATGGCGCCACCACCCAAGACGTGGTCGATACCGGTCTCATGTTGGAACTGCGCGATGCGCTGGCCGTCGTCACTCGCGATCTGCGGTCGGTGGAAACCGGGCTGTTGGCGCTCGCCGAGCGCCATCGCGCCACACCGATGATCGGACGCAGTCACGGGCAGCAGGCGATTCCCATCACTTTCGGGATGAAAGCGGCCATCTGGCTGGCCGAAATACGGCGGCATATCGAACGGCTGAAACGGGTTGCCAGCGATGCCTTATTCGGACAGTTCGGCGGTGCCGTCGGGACCCTTGCGGCCCTGGCGGAGCGTGGCCCCCAAGTCAAACAGCGCCTGATGAGCAAACTGGGCTTGAACCATTCCCTGCAACCCTGGCACACCGCGCGCGACAACGTCGCCGAAATCTGTTCCGTCCTGACCATGGCGACCGTCTCGCAGGCCAAGATAGCCAATGAAGTCTTCGAACTGGGGCGGACCGAGTTCGGCGAGCTTCGCGAGCCGGGAGGTATACCTGGGGCGATGAGCAGTTCGACCATGCCGCACAAACGCAATCCCGTCCTCTGTCAGCGGATCGTGGTCCTGGCATCGCACGTGCGGTCGCTGCTGTCGGTGGTCATGGAAGCCATGTTGCAGCAGAACGAGCGCGATCCCCGCGCATTGTGGTCGGAATGGTTGGCCGTACCTCAAATTGCAGTCTATGCCGGAACGGCGACGACCTATCTCGACCAAGTGGTCAATGGGCTCGAAGTGTTTCCCGAGGACATGCTGCGCAATCTCAACCTGCACGGCGATCTCGTTGCTTCCGAATGGCTGATGTTCCGATTGGCCGGCAAGATCGGAAAGGTCAAGGCTCAGAAAGTACTCCACCGTGCGGGCGAGGTCGCGGCAGAAAAGCGCCTGAGCCTCGTTGAAATTCTCCGCGCGGATTCCGAGATCGGTTCGGTTTTGAACGACGACGATTTGACCGTGGCGCTGCAGCCGGAACTGTACTCGGGGATGGCGGCCAGCATTGTCGATGTCACGTTGGGAGCGGTGCGGTCCGCACGGGCCACCGAAAGCGCGTAACGCCAGGTTCATTGTGGCGCGGTTGCGCTACCCAGACTTTGGCGAGCCGTACCCACTGCTGTTTTTTCAATATGGGGAAAAGCGATGAATGCGAGCAACGACGTCGGTCTCTACACGGTGCAGCCGATTGGACGGATTCACACGATCTACAGAACTCTGGATGACTGTCCCAAGAACAGCCGGTTCTGTACCGAAACCTGCTCCGTCGAGATATTTCCGGCCTTTGCCGAAGCATTGGGCCATATCGAAAGCGCCTCGCATCTGATCGTCATGTACTGGCTTGACCGGGCCGATCGTTCGATTCTCTCCAGGCCGGCCACTCTCGACGGCATAGTTCGAGGGGCATTCGCTACCCGCTCACCCATGCGGCCCAATCCTATCGGACTGAGCATCGTTCCGCTTTTCGAACGCAAGGGTCACGTGCTCAGCACCGGCGGCTTCGATTGTCTCGATGGAACCCCCCTCGTCGACATCAAACCCTATCTCTGCTCCAACGATTGTTTTCCCTCCGCAGTCGTAGCCTGGAATAAATCCTGACGCATTTACTAATTTAACAAACAAGGAGTTATGTCATGAAAGTCTCAGTTTCCTATATGTCGCAACTCAAAAAGGCCGCCGGAACTTCGCGCGAGATCGTCGAGGTCGACACTGGAACCACCGTCGAAGATTTTCTTCTACGGACGCTGTGCACGCGTTCCGCCGATATGGCGCGAGCGATTCTGGAGGAGAACGGCAAGCTACGCTCGATCCTCCTAGTGTTCGTTGGCGACCGCCAAGCCGATCTGCAGGCGCCGACACCTCTGAAGGAGGGGGACGAAGTGACCCTGATGATGCCGATCGCCGGCGGCTGACACGCAACCGCGTAGAGGCGAAGTTGCGTCGATAGGTAGCGCAGAGAGACGCCGCCGCGTGCATCCGAATCCTGAAGTGGCGGTGTTTAGAAGAATCTGTACAGTATCCGATTGGGGGGACTGGGATGATGCACAGCATGTTGCAGGACGGTGGGCAGGAACTTGATCGCATCAGAGGCGAGATACTGGCGACATACCTCGGAGATGGCGCGACCAACCACTTGGATGGCAAGAATCTGCCTTCGCAGGCAGAAGTCATTGATCTGATCAACCGTATCCTGCGCTTGATGTTTCCCGGATTCTACGATGGGGACGACAACATCCACCGCGGCAATATGAAATCGTGGTGCGGCTATCTTCTCGACCGTGTCCACCAAGGGCTGACGAAGCAGGTGGCCCGTAGCCTGTGCATCGGCTGCATAGGCGGTGAAATGCAAAAGACTATAGTCCGGGCCGAGCGCGTTTCCCTGGACTTCTTGTCCAACCTGCCGCGCGTGCGGCGCCTACTCATCAAGGACATCAAGGCCGCCTATGTGGGCGACCCCGCAGCAGCCAGTATCGAGGAGGTAATCCTTGCCTATCCATCGATCCAGGCGATCGCGCTTTATCGTCTGGCCCATGAGCTGTATTTGCGCGACGTTCCTCTGATTCCACGCCTTATTTCCGAATATGCACATATGCGTTTCGGGATCGATATCCATCCGGGAGCAGCCATCGGCGAGTCCGTTTTCGTCGATCACGGAACCGGGGTAGTAATCGGTGAGACGTGCGAAATCGGCAACAATGTCAAGATATATCAAATGGTCACCCTTGGTGCATTGTCGTTCAACAAGGATGCCGAAGGACGTCTGATCAAGGGCCGGATGATAAAGCGTCATCCGACCATCGAGGATGACGTCGTCCTTTATGCGGGTTGCACCATCCTTGGAGGGGATACCAACATCGGCCAGGGGTCCATTATCGGCGGCAACGTTTGGGTAACGAACTCGGTGCCTGCCAATACAGTCATCACTTTTGATGCCGAGAAGGCCGAATATCGCCGTTTTGTACGTAGAGAGTGGTCATTTGCATAAATCGCTAACTGATCACTAGCCTGATTCTCATTAGAATCAGTAAGTTGATTGACCTGATGTCGCTCATGCCGCAGGATTCCCCTAGCTTAGGTTGGGAGATTCGGCTGCAGGCTGTATTCCACTACCCAGGCTCGATCAGGCCGGATTCTCGATTCATACACCGATTAAGATCAGAGTCATGGAGGGGTGTTTGGTGGTAACAGTAGAGACATCAATCGAAAAGTAACTTTATAAAGCAAAGAGATCGATGGGTCTCTTTGCTTTAGTGGACAGTTTACAAGCTCATACTATTGAGACTCTATTCAAATCGTAAATATCAATATTATTTTCAACAAAAAGATCCTCTAGCTTTTCAGGTCCATGAGTCTCTGCAAACGTGCTTTCAGCCTTTGAGATGGGGATGGCAAGCAACCATGCAACCTTATGGTCTCCAATTAATTCTGATTCCAATCTATCCTCCCAAAGAAAAGGATGAGTAAAATAAATATCGCTCATGGTATCTGACTTTCCATACATGGATACCACATCTGGAAAAATTATACCCGGCGCACAAAACCAGCCAGAATTAATAACGCAAAACGCAAGTGTTGCCATAACGTTTGCAAATTCATGGAATGCAGATCCGCAAACTCCAACAAGCTCAACTCGCGCATCAAATTCCTTTCCTTTGAACATTAAAGGCTGCTCAGACAATCCAATGGTTGCATATGATGTAACACCGTGCTGAGGACTGTTTTTCGCTTCAAGAATATAAATTCCATTTTCTTTTTTATCATCCCAGAAACGCGCAATCGGCGGCTTATCCATATCAAAAGCCAACGCTGTACGTTTAGCAATTTCCTTTTGATAGCTAGTTACTGATGTCATCTTTTTCATTCCCAGAAATCATGAGTTGCATCTTCACCACGGTGGCTTCTATTGGAAGACGGCAGTTCAGGGCGATACCTTTTTGGATCGTTCATTTTATCAAGAAATTCCTTTCTTGATATATGCTCCCGTTCATTCAGCCACCGGCTTATTGTATTATCTCGTTCTTTCCAATATTCCATGCCTGGTCGATGGCCCATATCCCGGGCTTCTTCTTTGTTCATTACTGCGCCACTTAGCGGGTCCCTAACCAAACCAGTCTCGCTATCGACTGCATCACCCCATACTTCATCTCTAACACCTTTTCTGAAGCCAGAGTTTCTAGCATAGGTTTTCGCATCCAGCACATCACCTTCTGGAGAGATATAAAAACGAGTATTTGGGTTTAGCGGATTTACTTCAACAGGAGCAGATTCTGTCACTAGTCCGCCGGTATTATTTGGACCTCTAGCCTCAGCCGTCTTCTCCGGATGCACGTTCGGCTGTTCCGGCACGCGTGCGTAGGTCGGCGGTGTTTTGCTGACCCCTTCGGGCAGGGCACGCCGAGCGGATTGTTCGGCATGGCGGCCATGCGCACCGGTTCGTGCTGGATCGGCTCGACGTGTCCGACGGGTACGCCCGCGTACGCCAGATGCTCCTCCTTGGGCAGGGTTTGTTCGAGCAGCTTGGCCAGGCGGGCATCGAGGTCGGCCAGTGCCTTGGGGATCTCGCCGACCGCCTTGGTCTGAACCGCGTAGAACTCCCGTTCAAGGCGGTTGAGTTTGGCGATCATGTCCTCGACGCCCGAGACCCAGGTGTAGCCCCGCAGTTCCTCGATCAGCTTGCGGATGAGCGAGCGCATCTTGGCGATGAACGTGCCGACGTACTGCACCAATGCACTGCCATACTTGGCAAACTTGATGTCCTTGAGCACGGCCATGACGTCGCCCTTGACGAAGCGGCGCATGAACCCGACGACCTCGGCGAGCATGTAGCCGCCTTTTTCGATGAGCATCAGGGCCACTGCGCGCAAGGCAGCGCCGGCCTCCGAGCCTGCGATGCCGCCGACAACAGCGCCCACGCCGGCGGCGGCCGCACCGACCGCTGCGGCCAGGACAGGCAGCACCAGCGGGATGGCGCAGGCG